>CBDUYP010000008.1:0-14667 GCA_965371485.1 uncultured bacterium | reverse complement strand
GGCAGCGTCAAGACAATATCCCCGATATTCGACAGGGAGATGACAAGAATTTTTTTAATATGGGATGTATTAATACTCAAATGGTTTCTCCTTGTCTGCTTTTGGGGTTAGTCGATGAAGTGACTTTCGCCGGAACAGAATCGCCTAACCCCGAGCGCAGACATTTTCCAGCCGCCTCCATGACATCATCAACCGTCACCGCCTGCATGCAGACATTGTCGGGACAGTCGAGACGGTAGCAGGGGTCGCGGTTGCAATCCATATTTTTTTGCAGAATTCTGGTTTTCCCCCGTCCCTGAGGGCCTGTGATTTCAGGTCTCGTCGGTCCGAATAAACCAATGGTCATGCTTCCCACGCCACTGGCCATGTGCAAAGGGCCAGAGTCTGAAGAGATGACCAAATCCGCGCGCTGCATTAAGGCCATCAATTGTTTTAAATCCGTTTTTCCGGCGAGGACAACGGGATTAACTGTGGAACATGCGGCGATTCTCTTGGCCAAGGCCACATCTTTGGCGGCACCCGGGATAATGACCTTGACATGCAATTCCGTCACTAAGCGATGCATCAAAAGGCCGAAATTTTTTTCAGGCCAACGTTTAAGATCCCAGTTTCCGCCCACGTTAACGACGATTAGACAATCCTCACGGGTGACGCCTTGATGCCTCAATGTTTCTTCCATCCTCGACCTGTCCTGTGGCAAAACGGTAAGTTCGCAGGCACGATCCTCGACCGCGACACCGTACGATTCAATAACATTCAGGTAATGGTCACGGCGGTGGACATCTCCTTCTAAAAGACCTGCTTTGTGCGTCAGAAGGCATCCTCTTTTTTTTGTGTCGTAACCGACGCGCTCAGAGATGCCGGCCAAAAAAACAAGCACCGCCCGCGTCCACGAACGGTGCAGTAAAAAAGCAATGTCAAAATGCCCCTGCCGCAGCTGCAAGACAAGACGCAGTTTCCCGAGAGGATTCCAATGCCGCCCGCGTTCATCGTACACAATGATTTCGTCGAGGCAGGGGGAGGCCTCCAGCACAGCTTTAACGCGCGGGACAGCCAGACACGAGATCCTCGCCTGCGGATATTTTTTGCGAAGAGCCTTAAAAACCGGGGTTGAAAAAATCACATCCCCGACCCAATTCACGTTAACAACCAATATTTTATTAGGAAGATTTTTGTTCATAAATTACGTTCGCTCTCTTCGGGGGCTCACAACTAATTTACTAATTTCCGGTAGAGTTCCAGCGTCTGTCCCACCATTCTTTCCGCGGAGAATTCTCGTTCAATAAACGTGTGCGCGCGCGCACCCATGTCTTTGGCCTTTTGCGGATTCTCTAAAAGTTCAACAATGGCCTGTGCCAAGGCGCCGGTGTCTTTGGGTTCAACCAACAAGCCTGTTTGACCATTCACAATCAAAGCGGGAATTCCGCCGACATCCGAGGCCACAACCGGCAGGCCGGCGGCCTGCGCCTCAATGACCGAAAGTCCCAGACCCTCCTGCAGCGACGGCATGACAAAAATATCGAATACGGCAAGATATTCCGGGATGCGGTTCACCACAGGACAAAACCGGACGTGGTCTTCTAAATTCATGTCCCTAACCTTTGCTTTGAGAAACGATTCCATTTTTCCTGTCCCCACAATCATCAAAAGTGCTGTCGGGATCTTTTGAATAACACGGCTCATCGCACCAATGAGAACCGTGTGCCCTTTGACATCCGAAAGGCGGGCAATGATGCCGATGACAGGTTCCTCGGCCATGATGTTGAATTTTTTTCGCTTCTGTTCTCTCATCTGTGCCGAGACCAAAGGGAAATCCTTAACGTCAATTCCGTTGCGGATCAATTCTGACAACCGCCCCGGCAATCCAAAATCCCGGGTCAGGTGCTCTTTGACCGCGGGGCTGATGGCAATGACCGCGTCCCCCCAGCAGGGGAAAATCCGCCGGGACAGGCGTGTCTTAAAAAATCCGTGGCACGTCGAGACAAAAGGACGCTTTGTCATTTTACCGAGACACTGCCCCATGACTTGCGTTATTCTCGTCTGAGAATGGATGACATCGATTCTTTTCTCTTTAATAAACCGCGCAAGCCGCCCTAAAGGCCAATAAATCCTCGGATCCAATTCAGACTTTGTCCGGATATTAAGCGTCGTGTGTTTTACCCCGGCGCCGGAAAATTCGCCGATCATGTTCCCGCCGCCGGAGACGATAAAAACGGCATTCCCCGCGTCAACGAGCCCGCGGGATAACGTCAGCAGATAACTGGTAATCCCGCCGCTGTTCAAATGCGTTGTCAAAATCAAAACATTCATGCTGCCACGCCCCCTGCCATTAACACATTAACCTCCTGCGCCACGTCCTCGGGAGTAATATCTTTCATGCATGCGTGCACGGCGGACGCCGCCGTACGGCACTGCGGGCTGTAACACGGGGCACAATCCAATATGCGTTCGATCACACGACAATCCTTTGCCGGCGGAAGATGACGGGCCGATGCCGTGGGCCCAAACAGGGCAATGAACGGTGTCTTAACAGCAGCCGCAAGATGCATCGGGGCCGAATCCGGCGTGATAAATACCTTACACCGTTTGATGAGAACACTCAGCTCCATGACATCCGTTTTCCCGACGAAAATGGCCGGCTTTGTTGCGGTCAACTGTAACAGATTCTCTGCCGCTGCCTTGTCCTTCTCCATTCCCGTAATGATAACACGGATATTTTGCGCGGCAAGAATGTCGCACAAGCGCGCGACATATTCAACCGGCCAGTTTTTCGTCTGCCACCTTTCTGAGGCGGCAAGATGAATCCCGACGATATTCGTCCCTTCACTCAACCACGCGCCTTCTAAAAGCCGCTTGACATTCTTCCGGGCATTGGCCGAAGGCCAAAGTTCAAGCAACGCATCCTGCCGAAATTTAATCCCCAACATTTTCAGAACCTGAAACTGGTGTTGGACCGGCTGAAGATTGTTGTCCGGATTCTTAACCGGATGGGTCAAAAGAAATCCCATTTTTCCATTGTTATATCCATAACTCTCCCCCGAAAAACTTAACCAGGCCAACAGGTGGCTTTTGGCATTATTCTGAAAATCAACAACCTTGTCAAACTTGTACGCCCGCAACTTTCCGGAGAAGGCCACCAGGCCCAACAATCCCTCGTCGCTGTGTTTCAAATCAATGACGATGATCCCGTCGATGTAAGGACAACGCTGAAGGATCTTGTGGGATTCTTTACCGACGAGACAATGAATTTTGGCCTTAGGGTACCTGTGCCTTAAGGCCTTAAGAGACGGCGTGATGAGGATAACGTCGCCCATGGAGCTTATCTTGATCACGAGGATGTTCAGCGACCCTAAGAGTTCCTGATAAACCTCCAGCGTCCGGCTTGCCATGTGATCAACCGTGAATTTCATCTCCAATTTTTTCTTTGCCTCAACCGCAAGCCGTTTGGCAAAGGGCCTGTCATTTAAAAGACGCACCACCGCCTTAGACATCGCCTCAGTATCTTTTGGGAAAACCAAAAGGCCTGTCTTTTCATCGTCGATAATCTCAACAACGCCCCCCACCTTTGTGGCCACCACCGCAACCCCCGCGGCCTGAGCTTCCAAGATCACGCGGCCAAAGGACTCCGGAACGATTGATGCAAGAACAAGAACATCCGTTTGCGCCAGAAGTTGAGGGATATCCCGCCGGGTTCCCAAAAATTCGACATGGTCTGTTAACCCCAGCCGCCGGACCAGGACATCCAGTTCCTGGCGGTACGATTCCTTTTCAGGCGGCGTGTCCCCGATGATCCATATTCTGACAAACGGATTTGACCTGACAACCTTCGCCATCGCCTTTAAAAAATAGATGTGACCTTTAAGCGGCGTAATGCGCCCGACCATGGAAATCCTACAAGTGGCGTCCTGCCCTTTTCCCGACGAGGAATCCTGTGTTTCCTTTTTGACACCGTCAAACCGACTCAAGTCCACACTGCGTGCGATGCAGCGGATATTTTCAGGAGAGACATGAAAATTATCAATCATGTGCCGCCCAATAACCTCACTCGGCACAATCACGAGCTTAGGATACCCCATCACGCGGCTGAAGAAATGCGTGGCATAATATCCGTGACAGGTGGTTATAAATTCCGCCTTCTTGCCCTGACGGGCACCCCGCCCATCACGCCTGTGGCGGATCCCGCAAAAGGCGGGAAAGCGGGGACGGCAGGCAAAATAGGAAATCCACCCCGGGACACGCGAACGCGCGTGGACAATGTCAATCTCTTCTGTCAGGATAATCCTGCGCAAGGCCTTGATCATCTTGAAAAATGTCCACAGTGATTTCTTGTGCACGGGCAGGGAATAATGCTTCGCCCCTGTCTTCTTAAGCTCTGCCACCAATGCCCCACCGTGGGATACGACAACCGCATGATGCCCGTGCGCGACAAGATATTTCGCGAAATCAACGGTTCCTGTTTCAACACCGCCAACCTCTAATTCCGGAAGAACCTGCAAAATGCGCATAATGTTTTATCCGATCCCCTGAAAGAGTACGTACGCGTTAAAAATGACCCGCGGTTTAAATAACTTTGCTGACCCCCTCGAGGACCACGGCATGGTCATCGAGCTTTTTCATCTGAATTCTATTCCCGGCAAGATCACAAATGGATTGCCTGATCTCCCCGGGCCTGCACGCAAGGATGTAGCCCTGGTCATGCAGCCGGTCAATAAACCGGTTGTGTTTGTGTTTCTTTCCTGCAAAATTCAATCCATCCCCGACGGGAAAAACAATGGTCTTTTTCCCGGAACTTGCCGCCTCCGAGATCATGGAAATGCTGTCTCCGGAAACCACCACAATGTCTGACAATCCCAAAATCCCGCCCACCGCCTCCGGAATATCGTCGCGCCCGGCAAGGATCAACAACGGATGGGCCGCATTTCCCTTCCACTGCCGCTGCAGCATGTCTTCAACCTCCGGGGATGTCCTGCGTGACGTCGAGACAATAACATCTGCGTAAATTTGCTCAGAAACCGCTGTGAGTTGGTCAACGACCGTCTTGACCGTGGCTACGCTTAGAACATAATCTTTAGTATTTCCCCCCAGCAACAATCCGATTCTAAGATTCTTGCTGTTCTCAAGCCGCGGGAAACGCTTAAGAAGCAAATCCGATTGCCTGTCAAGATACCGGGGCGTGATAAGATTCGGAGCCCCTTCGGTCAAAAGATATGGCTTTCCGTTTGTACATTCATCCCGTCGGTCATGCCGCGGCAAAATGACAAGATCGAACCGGTTGAATTTCAGTATTCCGGGTTTAAGGATCACAAGACTTTTGGCCTGCTGGTCGCTGGACAGGAGGTAATTCACGGCAGCTGTCGACGAACCACAGGAAATAATGAAATCCGCTTTAACGGACATGATCTTTTCAAAAGATTCATCCGTCAGAAACCGCCGCATAAACCCCAACCGTCCCTGGCAAATATAATGATTGGCAAAAACACTTAATCCCGACATCAACCTTGCCGCCGGTTGATTCTTAAAAACAACGTCCAGCGTTTTCGTCACAGGGGAGGTGCCGCGCTCCTCAAGGACTTTCGTCAAATCCCCTGCCACGGATTGGGATTGGCGCAGATGTCCGGTCTTCCCGTCGTTTAAGATAAGCGTAACCGCCTCTTTGGAATATTTCCAGATTTTGTAAAACCACATATATTCACAGGGGAATTCTTCAATGTAGGCCTCCATCATCTTCGTGATTTTGTTCAAGTTAACCTTCACATCATCGTCAACGTTTCCCGTATTGGTCAATTCCAGCGGCTTGTGAATAATAAAACGGTGGCGCCCCCCCTTCTTTCTGACAATCGCGGCAAAACAAATGGGGATACCCAATTTTAATCCGATGCGGATCGCTCCCACCGACATGCTGGCCTGCCGTCCGAAAAAGGGAACCCGCACTCCTTCCCTTCCCCCCTGATCAACGACCATCCCGACGATTTCATTATTGCGTAGGCTCTTGATAAATTCCCTGGTCCCCATCCCCCGCTCGATGATCACCGACCCGCCGCATTCCCGGTAAGAATTAAGCAGATCGCCTAATCTGGAAAAACGCTTCTGGGGTTTGACGATCACCTTGTAAGGACGCCCCAACATCCCACTGCCGAAATTCGCCACCTCCCAGCTCCCGGAATGCATCGCCAAAAGAATAAGACCTTTCCCCGGTCCCTCCGGCGGGTTGAGGGCCGCAACCGCGTGTTCCCTGCCTTCAATGTCAACATATTGCTCAAACGTCTTTGGTGTCATCAAAGGCAGCCGCATCAGTTCAATGAGATTCTGGCCGTAATGTTGAAACACCTGCTTGGCAATATTCTTAATCTCGTGCGGTGTCCTGGACTTGGCAAAGGCGAGCTTGAGATTGGAATAGACAATGGACTTGTGTTTAAAATCAAAATAATAAACAGCCATCCCAACCATCCGCCCAACCCACAGGGCGACACCCACCGGAAGAAGTCGTATCGCGGCGCCCAGGGCCTTAACGATGTAATAGACGAGAGATTCGATCAAAAAATTCCTCTTTTCCGTGTAGCATTTGAATCTTAACCTTAAGGATCAGACAATGCAGGTCGTCGCCGAAAAGATCAGCGTGCTCGCGCAACTTCGCGGCATCCTTGGATGTCGTAATAATATATTGAATGTTCTTCGACCGGCAATAATCGACCATTTCCTGAATATCCCCGGGCGTGTACCAATGGTGATCCCTGAAAGAAAAAGTTTTGGTAAGATGCGCGCCGAAAGAACGGACCGTCTTTTCAAAACTTTCAGGGTCGCCGATACTGCAAAACGCGCAAACCGCCTCTCCTTTAACAAAAGTTAAATCAAGCTCTTCTGTGTTGCGCAGTCCCTCGAAACATTCCGGAGAATGAATCGTTTCAACAACAGGAGCCTGCGGATTAACGGCCTGCAACCGCTTTTTAATATCTTCCACGGCGGCCCGGCCGATATCTGCCTTGGTAATGACAAAACAATCCGCCCGCGACAAGGCGCTCAAGCTCTCCCTAAGAATCCCCCGCGGAATCAAAAAACCATTGCCCCAGGGATTCGTCGCGTCAACCGCGACAATATCCATGTCTCTTTTCAGCCGCCAGTGTTGAAAACCGTCGTCAAGAAGAAAAACATCCACCGCCTGTTTTTTAAGGATGTCCTTTGCCCCCTTAACACGGTCCCGGCCCGCGACAACCGGCACATCATCCAGCGCGCTCTCAAGAGTGACAGCCTCGTCATTCATAAGCCTGCCGTCGATCTGTTTGCCTTTGTAGCCCCGCGTTAAAACAACCGGTTTAAAATCCTGCTGCTTAATAAATTCAGCGGTGCATTCCACCAAAGGCGTTTTCCCCACACCGCCCCAGGTGATATTACCGATGCTGATAACCGGCTTGTCCAGATGATACCGTCGAAGAATACCGGCACGGTAACCCAAGGGAATGATCCTTACAATCATCCCGTAAACAAAAGAAAGCAAACGCAGGATCAACCTCAAACATCCTGCCCCGGCCCCATGAGCCTGGCCTGTCATAACAGAGTAAAGATACTTTTGCATAAGAAATCCTCCTCAGGAATAATAAGACAGCCCTTATTGTACAATAAAAATAAAAATATACTAATAAGAATATTCTACGGCAGGTGGTGGTGTTCCGGAGCCTTGGTGCGGCTTAAAAGCAGGTCGGATATGATTTGCCCGGTTTTGGCAGTGGCGCCCCGGTGTTTTTGAATCACCTCTTGGGCCCGGCGGCCCAGGGCTTGCATTTGAGGAGGGTCTTTGAGAAGTTTTCGGATTTGCGTTAATAAGGCATCCTCGTCGCGCACCTGGATAATGGCCTGCGCCTCAAGAAATATATCCACGACACTCCTGAAATTCTGCGTGAGCGGACCCACAAGGATGGGTTTTGCAAAAAACGCAGGTTCAATAATATTTTGTCCTCCGCCGACCGTAAGACTCTTTCCCACAAAAACAAACTTTGCCGACGAATAGAGCGACCGCAAATATCCTATCTTATCGACCACAACGACACAATCCTCTGCCAATGACATATCCTTGTCCTTGAGAAGCCGGGATAAACAAATGGACCGAAGCCCCTTGGACTTAACCACATCCTCCACCTCTTTTGCCCGCTCGATATGACGCGGGGCAATCACAAGACGCAAATCCGGAAATTCCTGCTTTAAGATTTTAAATATGTTGAGAACAATATCCTCTTCTCCGGGATGAGTACTGCCGGCGACCCATAAAAATTTATTTTCGACTACGTAGTCACTACGTAGTGACCGGTTTTCCCTCGGCAGGCCATCAAACTTAATATTCCCGACGACATGAACCCGCTGGGGGCGCGCCCCGAGAGCCATAATCCTGTGTGCGTCCTGCTTGCTCTGCATGCAAAAAACGTTTACCTTCCCCAGGACGCTCTTTAATAAAAAGCGCACTCTTTTATACCGGGAATATCCCTGATCCGAGATGCGGCCGTTTATCTGGACAATGGGAATATTTTTTTCAGAAAGGGCCAGAAATAAATTCGGCCATATCTCTGTCTCCGCCGCAATATAAATCTCAGGGGTTATCAAACGGATGTATCGCCGGACAATCCAGCTGAAATCAAAAGGAGCATAAATGACAACCGCCCCGCCCCCAAACCGCGATTGCGCCACACGGTAACCCGTTTGCGTTACCGTCGACAAAACAATCCGGTGCTGCGGAAAATCCGCCTTCATCTTTTCGATAAGCCCCAGGACGGCCAACACCTCCCCGACACTCACCGCGTGAATCCAGATATTTTTTCTGCGTGATACGCTTTGCCCTAATCCCTCGGGGAAAAACCCCAAACGCATCCAAAGCCCCTTATGCCCCTTTCCCTTCGCTATCATATAAGGAAAGTACAGGACGGCAAAAATAAGAAAGATTAAATCGTATACGATAAACATTATTTTAAAATCCCCCCTATCCCCCCTTTTTCAAAGGGGGGAACCCCTCTATTCTTTCTTACTCACGCCCTGGGATGGGCTTTTTCATAAACTTTCTTCAACCTATCCGTTGTCACATGCGTATAAATCTGGGTCGTGGAAATGCTGGTGTGTCCCAGCAATTCCTGAACAGAACGCAAATCCGCGCCGCGGTCAAGCAGATGTGTCGCAAACGAATGCCGCAGGACATGAGGAGAAACATTCATACGCACACTCGTGGTCGCGATGTGTTTGTTAAGGATGTTGCGGATACCGCGATCCGTCAACCGCGTGCCGTTTTTGTTCAGGAAAAGCGCCTTTCTGTCCCTGTGAGGCTTGCACTTGCAGCTATCACGATAATCCTCGATTCTTTCCACCGCCTTATCGCCGATGGGGACCAGCCGCTCTTTCTTCCCCTTGCCCATAACCTTAACAAGGTTACTGATAACATCCACACTGCTCACGTTCAATCCTGCCAATTCACTCACGCGCAATCCGCTGCTGTAAAGGGTTTCCATAATCGCGCGATCCCTCTTGCCGAAAACTTTACTTTCCGAAGGCGCCTCAATAAGCTCAACCACCTCATTCTCGGACAGGAACTTCGGCAATGTCTTGTCTAATTTCGGCGTCACCAGCAGCACAGCCGGGTTCTCCTTAATATGTCCCTCGCGCTGGAGAAACCGGAAAAAACTTCGCAGGACAGAGAGCTTCCTGGCGAGTGTGCGCGGCTTATGATTTTTTTGGCGCAAGTGAGCCAGGAATTTCCGGAAATGAATATACTTAAGCTTTTCAAGAGGGAGATCCCTGAAGAATGCGGCAAATTCTCTTAAATCGATTTTGTAATTAAGAACCGTGTGCGGTGAATAATTTTTTTCTACGTCGAGATATGTTAGAAATTTTTCCGCATAACGGTTCATTGCGGCAATTTATTCGTCGTATGGGTACATTGCGGATAATTGCTGCAGCCGTAAAAAGCCCGCCCCCTCTGCGACTGCCTTTTGACCAAGTCCCCGTCACATCCTGCTTCCGGGCACTTGACCCCTGTCGGAACGGATTTGGAAAACTTGCACTCCGGAAATCCCGAGCAGCTTAGAAATTTACCGCGGCGGCCCCATTTAACCACCATCTGCCGGTCGCATTCCGGGCATTTCTCGTCGATAAAATTCTGCGTCTTTTCAATCGTCTGCGTGGCATAATTCAATTCTTCCTCAAACGGCCCGTAGAACTTCTTGAGTAATTCCACATAATCCAGCTTCCCCTCTTCCACCAAATCCAGGCGATCCTCCATTTCAGCCGTAAATCCGATATCCATAATCTTTGAAAAATACTCAACGAGCAAATCACAGATCAGCATACCCAGCTCAGTCGCCGAGAAATACCGGTTTTCCCGGATAACATAATTGCGAAGAACCAATGTGTGTATAATCGAGGCGTACGTACTCGGCCGCCCGATGCCGTCCTCTTCTAAGGCCTTGACCAAAGTGGCATCGGAATATCTCGGCGGCGGTTTGGTAAAATGCTGAGACGGCCTGAGTTCAACCAATTTTAAAGAATCGCCTTTCGCGTAATGTGAAAAGTCCACCCTGGATTCTTCCTCCCGGCTTTCCTGCACAAGGGTTAAGAAACCGTCAAACACAAGGGTTGACCCCGAAGCGCTGAACCGAAATTTTCCTGCCTGGATTTCAACTCTTTTGTTCGCGTAAACCGCGGGAACCATCTGCGAGGTGACAAACCTTCTCCATATAAGCTCGTACAATTTATATTGATCCGCCTCCAGGAAATCCCTGATTTTTTCAGGACGATACGCGACATCACTCGGACGGATAGCCTCATGCGCTTCCTGCGCGCGCTTTTTTGATTTATACGTATTGGGCGCATCCGGAAGATATTGACCGCCGTAGGTATCGGTAATAAAAGACCGAAGTTTCCCTATTGCCTCGTCGGAAATATTGACAGAGTCCGTGCGCATGTACGTGATGAGACCGACGGGTTCCTCAGCGCCGACCTCGATCCCTTCATATAATTGCTGCGCGACCCGCATGGTTTTATTGGCGCCGAACCCGAGCTTGTTAAAGGCCTCCTGCTGTAATGTGCTGGTAATAAACGGCGGCAGGGGGTTGCGCTTAACCTCTTTCTCGACGACATCGGATACCAGAAAATTCTCTTTTTGGATTTGAGCCGTAAGGCCATCGGTTTCTTCCTTTGTTTTCAGTGCAACCTTTTCCTCATTGATCTTATCAAGAGAAGCTGTCAGGATATCCTCAAATCCCTCCTTTTTAAAATCCGCGGCAATCTGCCAGTATTCCTGCCCGACAAAATTTTTGATCGCGCGGTCGCGGTCCACAATAAGTCGCAACGCCACCGACTGCACGCGCCCCGCGCTCAAGTGCGAGCCCACCTTCTTCCACAACAGCGGACTGATTTTATACCCGACAATGCGGTCAAGGACCCTGCGCGCGACCTGGGCATTGATTTTCTGAATATCAAATTCCCGCGGATGCGCAAAGGCCTTTAGGACAGCCTGTTTCGTGATTTCCCGGAAGGTCACGCGGTAAACTTTCTTGCCGTCGCCGATATGATTGACAAGGTTCCATCCGATCGCCTCCCCTTCGCGGTCAGGGTCTGTGGCAATATAAATCTCTTTCTTGGTTTCAGCTTCTTTTTTTAACTTTGTTAACAATTTCTGTTTGGCCCGCACAACAATAAACTTAGGCTTAAAATCATCGTCGACATCCACGCCCAGCGTCGATTTTGGCAAATCAATCAAATGGCCCATTGAGGAAACAACCTTATATTTGTTTCCCAATATCTTGCTGATGGTCTTGATCTTCGTCGGTGACTCAACGATCACCAATGGCTTAGGTTTTGACATACAATTTCCCCGGCAATTGTTTAATGCAGTGTTTTAACTCTAATCCCAATAAAATAGGTGAAAGACGCGATAAACTCATACTACATTGATTTACAATCGTGTCAATATGAATCAAAGGATTATTCTTGATTATCTGATAAACACGTCTTTCTTCGTCGGATAGTGTAGAGATTTCCTGACTCACGGACTCCTGAGCGGATGGCCTTGGCTTTAAAAGTTCCCGCAACGGAGTTTTGATTTCCTCCAGCACATCATCCACCCCGCTGATCAATTTCGCGCCCTGCTGAATAAGATGATTCGTGCCCTGGGCATTGGGATGGTTCACGTTTCCCGGAAAGGCAAAAACCTCTCGCCCCTGTTCCGCGGCCAGCCGGCTTGTGATCAAAGCGCCGCTTCTTTTAAAGGCCTCGACGATAATTACACCGAGAGACAAACCGCTGATGATGCGGTTACGCCGGGGAAAATGATACGTCCGGGGTTCCTCGGTCATGGGAAACTCGGAAATAACCGCCCCGGATTCTGACAGGCGGTCAAAAAGTTTTCTGTTTCTTACCGCATAGGTGTGAGACAAACCGCATCCTAAAACCGCGATGGTAAACCCGCCGGCCTTAAGAGCCCCGGTATGGGCCGCGGTATCGATTCCGCGCGCCATTCCCGAGACAATGGTTATTCCCAATGCCGCCAGCTCCCTCGAAATTTTCTCAGCGAGGGTTAAGCCGTAAAAGGACGCCTGACGGGAGCCGACAACCGCGACCGTCAAAGAGTCAACGGCCTTGAGTGCCCCCTTCCAGTAAAGCACAAGAGGGGCATCCGGAATTTCCCTGAGCAAGGCAGGATAATCCGCGTCGCCAAAAACGATCACCCGCGCTTTATGTTCCTTAATAAGCGCGTATTCTGTTTTAAGAAAACGGTCTTTGGGAAACCGGATAATTCTTCCGGCGATATCCCGCGCCAGCGCACCCTGGTCAGCCACATCTATGGGCTTGATGCCCAGAACATTTTGCGCTGAACCAAAGCGTTCAATGAATTTCCCAATACGTCTATTCCCCAAACCGGGAACAGCGTTAAGAATAAGAAGAGCCTCGCGTTCTGTCATAGGTGTTTAAACAATGGGGGTGTTTCTTGAAGAGGGAACAGGGGGATTAAAATTTAATATATTATCTCAAAATTGCCTGGCATATTTATCAACCACTTCCCGGATCATTCTTTGATATTTTATATGGTTTCGTTTTGCTGCCCGTTTAAAGAATATTACACTGGATTTTGTTAACGCAAGAGTCACCTTAACCGTCTCCTGTGGCAAAACTAATTGATCCGGCGGGGGAAGAAAATCCGGAATTCTCTTTAACTTTCCAACAGGCATATCCGAATTTTTATTCTTTCTCTTCATAATGATGTACTCCCTTCCTCCAATATCCTGCACCGATAATTCTAATTCTCTTTAATCATATTCAAATATACTCCAAGTATGGGCTTTTGTCAATATAAAGATACATATTTTCATGCATGACAAGCTTTGCGGGGAATTTTGTGTAAAGGGGGAACAGGGGGATTAAGAATTTACAGATGAACTTTTTCGTCTATTTCAATCACCATAATGTGTTCTTGCTCTTTCAACATAAACAATTCTTTTCTTGTCATCAACAGAGTAAATGATTCTGTCCTTAAAAGTTAATCGACAAGAATAGCTTCCCTGTAGGTCTCCTATTAACTTCTTGCCTTCATAAGGATTTTGCGCGACAACTTCTTCCAGGATATCCCGAAGCTTCTGTTTAAGTTTGGGGTCTAACTTCTGGATATCCTTCTTGGCCTGATGCGTCATTCGAATAGCATAAGGAGACTGGTCCATCATTCACCAAAGATATCTTTCATAGAATAAGTTCTTCTGTTTTTTATTTCTTTTTTAGCCTGCTTGACGCTTTTCAATAATCCGGGGACAGAAAGGAGCTCCAATGTCTCAAGAAGGCTGCTATAATCTTCCTCTGACAACAACACAGCCCCCCCATCTTTACTCGTAATACGGTAAGCACGGTGCCCTCTCACGGAATTCTTAAGCAATTCAAACCAATGATTTCTGGCATCTGTAGCGGTTAACGTTTTCATAAATATCACCTCCGATATGTACCATTTCCTGTACGTACATAGTATAGCACATATCTGCGATATTTCTACCGATTATAAATTTTGAGGGGTGTTTTGTGAAACCCCGCCAGAGGGCGAGGTTTCAGGGGGGACAGGGGGATTAAGAATTTTTTATATTATACTACGTTTGTTCCATTATGGCCACAATCTCCTCACACACCTGTTTCACTGTTTTCTTGTCCGTATCAATGGTGTGGTCGGCTTTCTTATAAACGGGGATTCTTTCTTTTAGTAATTCCTTGATCCTATCCTGCGGGTTCTTGCCATTTAACAGCGGCCGGTGGCGCTGTCCTTTGACTCTTTGGTAAATGGCGTCCTGGCTTGCCGCGAGGTAGAAGAGGATTCCTTTTTCCCTTAATTTTGCCTCATTTTCAGGATCCAGGACAATGCCTCCCCCGCAATCTATAATCATATTTGTCTTTTGCGAAATATCCATAACAACCTTTTTCTCACATTGCCGGAAATGATCCTCCCCGAAATCACGGAAAATCTCCGCAATGGATTTTCCCTGCGAATCCACAACAAGCCGGTCGGTTGACACCACTTTCCGTTTCAACCTTAACGACAGCTTCTTCGCCACCACCGACTTGCCGCTTCCCATAAAACCGATCAAGACAACATTCTTTTTAAAATCCAAATTCATCCAAATCCCCCCTATCCCCCCTTTTTCAAAGGAGGGAAAAACTACC
>CBDUYP010000007.1:0-14680 GCA_965371485.1 uncultured bacterium | reverse complement strand
TTCAATTTCCTTATGCCCCCATTGGGCCAGAGACAGATCTTTAACCTTGAAGTCTTGAGATGCTGCTGTAGCATTCCCCATGACACACATCCTCCCTATACTATATACTATACTGTTGCCAAGACTTCTTTCTCTAAAATACCCGCCTTGGATGTCTTCTCCCATGAAAATTCCTCACGACCGAAATGTCCGTAAGCCGCTGTCTTCTGGTAGATCGGTTTAAGCAGATCCAATTCTTTGATAATACCCCTCGGTGTTAAATCAAAATGCTTGCGCGTCAATTCAACCAGTTTCTGCTCGGAAACTTTTCCGGTTCCAAAGGTATCAACCATGACGCTTACCGGTTCAGCCTTTCCGATAGCATACCCAAGCTGCACCCAGCATTTTGTCGCAAGTTTAGCTGCCACGATATTCTTGGCAACATAACGGGCCATGTATGTGGCCGAACGGTCCACTTTGCTCGGATCTTTCCCCGAGAACGCACCGCCCCCGTGGGAGACAACCCCGCCGTAGGTGTCCACAATAATCTTTCGTCCCGTCATCCCGGTATCAGACTGAGGCCCGCCGACAACAAACTTCCCTGTTTCATTAACGTAGTATTTTGTATTCTCATCGACAAGTTTTCCGACGACAGGATCAGCGATGGTTTTAATGATTTCTTTCTTGGCCGCCTCGGTGATGCGCTGGCCTGTTTCATCCAGGATCTTCTCTGTATGCTGACAAGCGATAACAACCGTATCCACTCTCTTGGGGGTTTCATCCATATATTCAACCGTGATCTGACTCTTACAATCAGGCCCGAGATAATCCAGTTCCCCTGACTTTCTAACCTCTTCAATACGCTGGACAAGTCTATGCGCCAGCATAATCGGCAGCGGCATGAGTTCAGGCGTTTCATCACAGGCATAACCGATCATGATCCCCTGGTCCCCCGCCCCTCCGGCATCAACCCCTTGGGAGATATCCGGAGATTGGCCGACGATAGCGTTCAAAACGGAACACGTATCCGCACAAAACCCGTATTTATGGTCTGTATACCCGATCTCGGTTAAAACACGCCGCACAAGTTTCTGCACATCGACAAAAGTCTTTGTGGTGATCTCGCCTCCGACGATGACCAATCCTGTGGTAATAAAAGTCTCACAGGCAACCCGTCCGTTAGGGTCATCTTTGAACACGGAATCCAATACCGCATCCGAGATTTGGTCACAAACCTTATCCGGATGCCCGTTTCCGACAGACTCTGATGTGATAAAATACTGCCCTTTCATTTTACGACCGTCCTTTCAATGACTGTTATCACTTAAATTTTTTCTGTACTTCTTTATACGTCTCAATACTTCCGATATCATACCACTTCCCCTGAAATGTAAAACCATAAACTTCCCCGTCTTTAGAAAGCCAATGGATATAGTCACCGGCCTTATCGGTTTTTCCGCAAACGCCGATATAATCCGCGACACACTTCAGGGATTCACGGGGAAAATAATAAAAACACATGGCAATCAAACTGGACCGGGGGTCATCGGGTTTCTCTTCAAAAGAGACAACCTTTCTATCCGCATCGACTTCAACGACACCGAAATCCTTTGCCTCCCCCCTATTGCCGATATCATATAATCCGATGGTCACATGAGGACTTTTTTTGCGCGCGAAATCGACATATTCCCTGATCCCGTAATCAAATAAATTATCCCCCCCTATCACAAGCAGATCATCCTCGACAGAACACTGTTTCAGCACAAAATCAATATCCCCGATAGACCCCAACCGGTCATCCGGTGAATTCGTCCCGTCATTGATAATCTTAATATCGACAGGAAAATGGTTCATCTTGCCGGCCCAGTCTAAAAAATGCGTGTAAAACTTATTATTGGTAACAACAAAAACTTGCCTTAAATCCGTTAAATCCCGGACTTTATCCAGCACATGATTGATTAAAGGTTTATCCGCAACAGGTAACAGCGGTTTGGCCGTATCCTTTATCAAAGGATACAACCGTGTCCCATAACCCGCGGCTAAAATAAGGATTTTCATATATCCTATGGATCAACGATATGGGGGGCTAATTCCCGGAGTTTTGCCTTGCACAAATCCTCAACCTCCTGGCCCGTCGGTAATGTCAAAATTTTATCGGCTAACGCTTTGGCGTCCTTAAAGCTCACACTGCGGATAAGTTTCTTGATTTGCAAAATGTTCAAGGCAGACATACTGAACTCTTCTAAACCCAACCCCAACAGCAAGAGTGCCAGAGCCGGTTCACCGGACATCTCTCCGCAGAGGCCCACTTTGATATTTTCCTTGCGTCCGGCATCAATGGCCATTTTAATAAAACGCAAGACAGCCGGATGGCTGGGTTCATAAAAGCCAGCTGTTTGTTCATTAACCCGGTCAACCGCGAGCGTATATTGAATAAGGTCATTCGTTCCGATACTGAAAAAATCCGCCTCCTTCGCCAATAAATCAGCTGTCATGGCTGCCGAAGGAACCTCGATCATCACGCCCACAGGCATCTTCTCATCAAAATGGAGGCCTTCCTCAATCAAGTCATCCTTCACTTCCTTAAGGATCGCGTTCGCCTGACGAAGTTCGCTCGGACCGGAAATCATGGGATACATAAGCCGCATTTTTCCATGAACAGACGCGCGCAAAATAGCCCTCAGTTGTGTCTTAAAAATATCAGGACGAACCAAACAAAACTTAATGGCGCGCCATCCGAGGAATGGGTACATGTCCCTTGGAATCTGCAGGCTGGAAATAAATTTATCCCCGCCAAGATCCAGAGAACGCACGGTTACAGAAAGAGAGCCCATGGCCTCAACCACATGTTTGTAAGCATTATACTGCTCTTCTTCCGACGGAAGATCAACCCGGTTCATATAGAAATATTCCGTCCGGTACAATCCGATGCCGCTGGCCCCCCGCCCCAGGATCAGGGGAATTTCTTCGGGCAATTCGAGGTTAGCGAGAATCGAAACCTTCTTCCCATCCGTTGTTTCGGCCGGCAGATCCTTGATATCATCAAACCGGTGGCGCAATTCAACGATACGGGCCTTCTCCTTGCGATAAACTTCCAATGTCTTAGCCGTCGGGTGGACAATCACCAGCCCCATACGGCCGTCAACAATGATATTATCCTGATTACTAATCCGCAGCGTCGCGTCTTTTAAACCCACCACGGCAGGAATCCCCAATGATTTTGCCATAATGGCCGTATGAGATGTCCGCCCCCCGATATCCGTTGAAAAAGCCAGGATATCCTTATTAAACATACTCGCTGTATCCGAAGGCGATAAGTCGTGCGCGATAATAATCAATTCTCCTGTAAGATGTTCCAATTCATGCAGCTTGTCCTCATCAATCAAATTTTTCAAAACCCGCCGGCCGATATCATGAATATCACTGCTCCGTTCTTTTAAATACTCATCCTGAATCTTGGAAAAAGCCTTAATGTACCTCTTTAAGACATCGAAAAAAATGTATTCAGCGGATTGCTTTTCCTGCCGGATGCGTTTGACGACTTCCTCAATAAGCATCTTGTCTTCCAGGACCAGAAGATGCGCATCAAAGATTTGCGCGTGTTCCCTGCCCATTTCCTCGCTAATTTTATTTTTCAAGGTTGCAATCTCTTCGCGCGTCTTGATCAGGGCCTCTTCAAAACGGGCGATCTCCATAGGCGCCTCGTTTTCCATAATCATCCGCGGAGGAACAACGATCTCCTGTTTATCCACAATATAAGCCGGCCCGATAGCAACACCGGGTGCTGCCGGAATTCCTTTTAAAACAATCTCATTCATTCTGGGTCAAAAGCTCCTCTAATTCGTTCATGGCCTTTGCGGCATCCTCTCCATTGGTCGTAATTTGAATCTTGCTGTGTTGTTGCGCTCCCAGCATAAGAATCCCCATGATCGACTTGCCGTTAACACTTTCCTTATCCTTCATGACAGTAACCGTGCAAACGTATTTCGCGGCAATCTGAACAAAAAGAGCCGCCGGACGGGCATGAAGGCCCTGTGCATTTAAAATGATAATCTCTTTCTCAACTTTCGGCATTTATCTTTTAATAACCCTGTGTTTTTCAATGAGACGGATAAGGGCTCTTGTTAATTTTCCGGAATCATGCCGCACATAATCCGCGACACCTAACAGGTCTGTCGCCGTCACCATATATCCCATACCCCGAATCTTATCCGCATCCGCTTTGACAGGAAAAGAATCCTCTGCCTTGTATCGTCCCTGAGCATCCGAAGGAACCTCGGCGTCGTTAATCAGGCAGGCATTAATGACGTCTTTTCTGGAATGAGCGACAATAGCCTCAACATGGTCACTGGCGCTATATCCATCCGACTCCCCCGACTGCGTCATGACGTTACACACATATATCTTAAATGCCGAAGAAGCGCTGATGGCTTTTGTCATCTCATTAATAATCAAATTCGGGATAATACTTGTATATAAACTCCCCGGTCCCAGCACAATCACGTCCGCGTCGGCAATAGCCTCTAAAGCCTCACCCGTTGCCGAAGGATCCTCCGGCTTAAAAGAGACACGCTTGATTCTTGTACGGGTGTTGGGTATCTTAGCTTCTCCTTCGGTGATAGATCCATCTTCATATTCGGCAACCAACTGGACATTGCTGACCGTTGCAGGGACCACTTTTCCCCGGATGGCGAGAACCTTACTGGACTCTTTAACGGCTTTTTCAAAATCTCCCGTAAGCTGGATCATCGCCGTAAGAAAAAGATTCCCGAAATTATGCCCCTGCAATTGCGAATCTTTCGAAAACCGGAATTGAAAAAGCTCACCCATAAGGGCTGGGGCATCGGCCAAAGCAACGAGACAATTACGGATATCCCCGGGCGCGACGATATTAAACTCTTCGCGCAGGCGGCCGGATGATCCACCGCTATCGGCAACCGTTACGATCGCCGTAATATTGGCAGTATATTCTTTTAAAGCGAGAAGTAAATGAGAAAGACCGTGACCTCCCCCGAGAGCGACAATCTTGGGACCCCGTTCTAAATAACGCCGCTGATAAAGGATATTAACGAGTTCCCGCTCTCCCTTGGGAAGGAACAACGTAAGGAGGGAAACAATCATCTTTCCCGTACCCATGACAATCAAAACAACAC
The DNA here is from genome assembly GCA_965371485.1 of uncultured bacterium. GTDB lineage: Bacteria > Omnitrophota > Gorgyraeia > Zapsychrales > JANLHA01 > CBDUYP01. Next base: position 9,548 of record CBDUYP010000007.1, on the reverse strand, counting down.
CGCACATAATAATAACGATCCCGAATGTGCGGATAAGGGTATAATCGGAAGCGAACGCGACAGCTCCCCCCGCAACGATAATGACCCCCAGCAAGGAAGTAAGAAACCACCTTTTGATCTTCATGCCAGGGTAAAACCACTTAATAAAATTTTTCGGCATGGCCTGTTTAAACGACTTGCCCGTCTTCCTGAGCCAACACTTTCAAAATTGTTTTCTCATCCTGGATAGACTTTAAATTCTCTCTGAAATATTTATCTTTCAGAAGGCGGGAAATGCGTGCCAGGGCCTTGAGATGAGGGCCGGCTGAATTAATCGGGGCAACCAATAAAAAGAAAATATATGCCGGGTCTCCGTCGAGAGAATCGAAATTGACACCCTTTTTACTGATGCCGAGAGCCGCCGTGAGCTTATTGACATTTTCACATTTGCCGTGCGGGATGGCGATACCCTGCCCGATCGCGGTTGACCCTAAGGCTTCTCTGGCAAGAAGAATTTCAATGAGCTTTGACTTAATTTTTTTATCTATGGCTCCGGCTTTGACGAGGAGATCGACTAATTCTTCGATGAGTTCTTTCTTCGTCGTGGATTTAAGATCTGCCGTTATGGCTTTGGAACACAAAAAATCACCAATCTTCATAAATCACTCCTCCTCAATTAGCCCTCACTCGCCCCGCTTTAGCGGAGCAGGCAGACATTCCGTAAGTTAAATTTTCGTTAAGCGGCGGATGGGATTCGAACCCACGACATCCACCTTGGCAAGGTGGCATTCTAGCCAGCTGAATTACCGCCGCGTATTTAGTTTCATGGGCGGGAGAGGACTTGAACCTCCATGAGTTTCCCCACTAGTTCCTAAGACTAGCGCGTCTACCAATTCCGCCACCCGCCCGTGAGCGGTCTAAGAAAATGACCCACCCGCGACTTGAACGCGGCACACCAGCCTTAAAAGGGCTGTGCTCTACCGGATGAGCTAGTGGGTCAGAAATTATATTTCGATCAACTCCTGATTTTTTTGTTCCAGGATTTTATCGATTTCTTTAATGTAGCGGTTTGTTAATTTCTGAATCTCATCCTGCGTTCGAAAACTGTCGTCTTCAGAGATGGTTTTATTCCCCTGCGCTTTTTTAATCTTCTCATTGGAATCACGCCGGATCGTTCTCAGCGAAATACGTCCGTGTTCAGCCATATCTTTAACGACTTTCGTCAACTCCTGTCGTCGCTCTTTGGAGAGTGCCGGGATACTGAGTCTCACAAGTTTTCCGTCATTGATCGGGGTCACCCCTAATTTCGAGTTGGAAATCGTCTTCTCAATCTCACCGACAGCCGCCACATCCCACGGCTGGATAATAATCGTTTTGGGATCCGGGACGGAAATGGACGCGATTTGTTTCAAAAGCGTCGGCGTCCCGTAATAATTGACATGCATCCCTTCGATCAATCCCGGATGAGCCCGGCCCGTTCGTACTTCGAGAAACTCCCGCTGTACGGCATCAACGCCCTTTTTCATTCTTGATTCTGTCTCCTGAATAATGACTTTCACTGCCATCTTTTATCCCTCACTTGTTTATTGGACAATGGTTCCGATTTTCTCACCTAAAACGACTTTCTTGATATTGTCTTTTTTTGTGACATTGAAAACAACAATCGGCAAGTTGTTATCCATACACATGCTGATGGCGGTCGCATCCATGACTTTTAATTTATCTTTTAAAACATCAAGAAATTTCAACTTGGAGAACTTTTTCGCGGATTTATCAATGAAAGGGTCTGCCGAATAAACGCCGTCCACTTTTGTCGCTTTTAAAATCACATCAGCGTCTATCTCGACTGCGCGCAGTGCAGCTGCTGTATCTGTCGTAAAATAAGGATTTCCTGTCCCGGCAACAAAGATCACCACGCGTCCTTTTTCCAAATGCCGCATAGCCCGGCGCCGGATATAAGACTCGGACACGGCATGAATTTCAATGGCAGACATCACTCTCGTGGGAACATCCGCCTTTTCCAGGGCATTCTGCAGGGCCAAACCGTTTAAAACCGTAGCCAGCATCCCCATATAATCGGCAACCGACCGGTCCAACCCGAATCTTTTTGAAGCCACCTGTCCCCGGAAGATATTGCCGCCGCCGACCACCACCGCAACAGTCACATCAAGCGCGCGGATATCCCGAATTTGAGTGGCCAGAGAGGCACACATCTCTGCGTCAATACCGTGCTCCTGACGGCCCATCATGGCTTCGCCGCTCAATTTTAAAACAATATGTTTATAGATCGCTTTTTTAGCCAACTTCGCCTACTCTGTATCGGGTGAATCGTCTGACAATAATATTTTCCCCGATTTTTGCGATAATGGAATTCAAATAATCCTGAACGGTTTTCCCCTGATCCTTCACAAAAGGCTGATTCACCAAACAATGCTCTTTGATCCATGTCTTTTGATCCGCCTGTTCTTCTAAAACATCGACGGGGATATCTTTTTCACTGATGTACTTGGGGTTGACCGCGGCAATATGCATCGCAACATCCTTGACAAACCGGCAGAAATCTTCATTTTTGGCAACAAAATCCGTTTCGCAGTTTACCTCCAGCAAGACAGCTATCTTATTGCCCGCATGCACATAGGACTCGATGCGGCCTTCCTTTGCCTCCCGGCTGCCCTTCTTGGCGGCAATTTCCAATCCCCTCTTTTGAAGAATCTCCTTTGCCTTGTTTATATCCCCATCAGCCTCATTGAGGGCATTCTTACAATCAATGACCCCACAAGAGGTTTTCTCTCTTAATTCTTTTATTTGATCCAAGACGTTCATAAATACTTTCTTTTTCTAACCACTATTCTACTTTAGCTTCGTCTGCTTGCACCGCAACGCTTTTTTCCGGTAGCAGAGGAGGATCCTGAGGCGTGAGATATTCTTTTCTTCCTTCGATAACGCTGTCGACGATCATCGACGTAATGTAACTGACGGATTTGAGGGCATCATCATTCCCGGGAATCGGATAATCAATAAAATCCGGATCGCAATTTGTATCAATAAGTGCCATAACAGGGATGTTGAGTCGATGGGCCTCTTTGACCGCTATCTCTTCCCTCTTGGGGTCAACGATAAACATGGCCTTCGGCAATCCCTTCATCTCGCGAATACCACCCAGGTCACGGAGTAATTTCCCTTTTTCCTTCTCCAGCCGTGAGACCTCTTTTTTCTTTAAATTTTCCATAACACCGTCCTCGGCCATTTTTTCGATTTTGCGCAGTTTCTCCAGGGATTTCTTAACTGTCTGAAAATTCGTTAAAAGACCGCCCATCCAGCGATTACTGATATAGGGCATCTCTGCTCTTTTTGCTTCACTTTCAATGACATCTTTGGCCTGCTTTTTTGTCCCCAGAAAAAGGATGGCTCCTCCCTGGGCGGCAACGGAACGCGCATAGTCACAGGAAGTGTTTAAAAACCCTACGGTCTTTTCCAAATCAATGATATAGATACCGTTTCTCTCCCCAAAAATGAACCGTTTCATTTTGGGATTCCAACGCCGTGTTTGGTGTCCGAAATGCACCCCTGCTTCCAACAACTTTTTTAGAATTTCGTCTGGCATGATACCTCCTTAGATCGCTTACGGGCTGGCCTGGCCGTGTAGGAATTTTCCCCTTCGGTGAAAATTCCTATGCTACAAGTGAACATAAGCGGGTTAACGTGTTAACAAGATACGTGCCGGCCGCAATTTTCCCACAATTCCCTTCACTTCGTTCCCAAAATCGGGGTGCGGCCGTCAGTAATTTGAAATAGTATACCTAATAATATTTTTCTTTGCAACTGTTTATTTTAGAACAGGTTTCCTCTCTGCATCACATCTGAAACTGCGTTTCGTAAAGACGTTTGTACAGGGCACAGGATGATAAAAGTTCATTGTGCCGGCCCTCTCCTGCGATCTGCCCTTTATCAAGAACAACGATTTTAGAGGCTTTTTTGATTGTTGATAAACGGTGGGCAATGGCAATAACGGTCCTCCCCTGCATCAGCTTGTCCACGGCCTCCTGCACATATTTCTCCGATTCCGAATCAAGTTGCGACGTGGCCTCATCCAAAATCAAAATCGGCGGATTTTTCAAAATGGCCCTGGCAATGGCGATGCGCTGTTTCTCCCCTCCTGACAACCGGAACCCCCTGTCCCCGAGAACCGTATGATATCCGTCCGGCATCTTTGTGACAAATTGATGCGCATAGGCCTTTTTTGCTGCTTCCTCAATTTCTTGTGCAGAGGCTTCTTTGTTGCCGTAAGCAATATTCGCTGCCACGGAATCGTTAAAAAGGAACGTCTCCTGGGCAACAATTCCGATCTGCAGGCGCAATGACCGAAAACTCGCTTCTTTAAGATCAACCCCGTCTATCTTCACCGTGCCCACGGCAGGATCATAAAAACGAGGGATGAGATTAACCAGTGTTGTCTTTCCTGTCCCTGTCGGGCCCACAATAGCAACAAGCTCTCCCACTTTGATTTCAATATTGATATCTTTAAGAACATCTCCGGACCTGTCATCGTAGCGGAATGTTACGCCTTCCATACGGATCCCCTGTTGAACAACAGGGATATCCACTGCCCCGGGATTTTCTTTAACCGTGGGCTCTTGTTCTAAAATATCATAAATCCGTTCATTCGCTGACAAAGCCTGCTGGGTGAGAGCGTTGACATTTCCAAGTTTTTTTATGGGACTGATGATCGACATCATGGAACCGAAAAACAGGACAAAAATACCGAAAGACAACTGTTCCTGCATCACCTGCCTGCCCAACCAAAAGATCACACTGATCCCGCAAACAACCCCGAAGATCTCCGTAATCGGTCCGATGAGAAGAAGCCGTTTGACGGATTTCATTTTCAATTTATAAAAATCGTGATTCTTCCCTTTAAATCGATTCACCTCGTAATCTTCCGTACAAAAGGCCTTAACCACCTTGATCCCGGAAATGGTCTCCAATAAGATGGAACTGAGATCCGCCATGCGCTCCTGGGAGCTCCTGGCCAGTTTACGCAGTTTCCTGCCGATCTGGCTAAGCGGCCAGCCGATAAAGGGGAACACCAAAAATATGATTAAGGCCGCTTTGGGATGGATCGTAAAAGTCACTGTCAGGTATATCGCGATCAGGAATGTCTGACGGAAGAGATCCGTAACGCCGTAAGAAACAGCACTTTCAATAATCTGCACATCATGCGTAATCCGGGAAATCAATTCCCCTGTTCTCCTCTCGCTGAAATAATCCAGAGAAAGGGTTTGAATTCTGGCATAAAGTTTATGGCGCACGTCACGCAGGACCCGTTGCGCGACATCATTCATGAGAAATTGATAGCAATAAACAAAGATATGTTTCACAACCATAACCGCCAGAACTATGAACGGAAGCATCCAGAAAAGGGTCTCCGGATCCGCGGCGTTCAGTCGAGCGACAATATCTGTGAGAAAATCAGGGAGTTTGTGGGGGACGACAATATCCCGCTTGTTGAAGATGCGGTCCGTTAACGGAACGAGTAAAGACAATTGAGCCCCTTCAAACAGGCTGGCAACAAACATGTCTGCCACGGCCAGGCTGAAAAGGGATCTATGTTCTTTCAAAAACCGGAGAAGTTTGATATAATTATGCATAATCGGCGGATATTAGCATACCCACTAGCTCCTGTCGAGCATTTATATAACAACTTCTATCACTATGAACAAACTCAACATTGCGATCATCGGGATCGGTCATCTCGGTTCCAGACACCTCAAGGTTTATGACGAACTTAGGAACAGCGTCAATATTGTCGGCATTTGTGATGTTAAACCCGAAAGAACACAGCGCTTAGCCAGCCACTATAAAATTCCTTACTTTGAGAATTACCGCGATCTGGCGGATAAAGTTGATGCCGTTAACATTTGTGTCCCGACCGTGTCTCATTACGAGGTGGCCAAGTATTTTCTTGAACACGGCATCCACACTTTTATTGAGAAGCCCTTTACAACAACCGTCGAACAGGCTGACGAACTCATTGCCCTGGCTCAAAAAAACGACCTGAAGCTTCAGGTCGGCCATGTCGAAAGGTTCAACTCCGCCTTTCTGGCGATAAAACATTTCACCAAAGAACCTCTTTTTATTGAATGCCACCGGCTTAACCGTTTCCCTAACCGGTCACTGGATATCGGTGTTGTCATGGATCTGATGATTCATGACATTGATATCGTTCTGGGATTAAACAACTGCCCTGTAAAAGATTTTCATGCGGTCGGGGTTAATGTTTTAACGGGATTAGAAGACATCGCTAACGTACGGGTTATCTTTGAAAACGGCTGCGTGTGCAACTTAACGGCCAGCCGTGTTTCCGACGAGGTCACGCGTAAAATACGCATCTTTCTGCCGGAGACCTACATCTCTCTTGACTATATAAAACAAGAAGCCTTCATCTACAAAAAACACGGCGGGATGATTTCAAAGCACGCCCTCCCCATCGAAAAAGAAGAACCCCTCAAGAAAGAACTCGAATCCTTTATCGACTGCGTTTGCAACAACACACAACCCGTGGTTTCAGGCATAGAAGGACGGGAAGCCTTAAAACTCGCTCTCGAAATTTGCCGGAATATCGCAACCCATAAAGAAAAATTAACGGTTTAGGATAACAACCTTTTCTTCCTGTGAATATGAAGTCCCCCAAAAAACATGTGATCATCATTGCCGGCGAAGCCTCCGGCGATATGCATGCCGCCTGCCTTGTCGATGAAATCAAGAAACGCGATCCCCATATTACCTTTTCCGGTCTCGGCGGAGCGAAGATGCAACAGAGCGGTGTTGAACTCTATGAAGACCTCACCCGACTGGCTGTTATCGGATTTATCGAGGTCCTCAAACACTACACCAAGATTAAAGAAATTTTCACGATGATCTTAAGAAAAGTTTATGAGACAAAAGCCGATGCCGTGATCCTCGTCGATTATCCCGGCTTCAACCTCCGTCTCGCCAAAGAACTAAAAACGATGAACGTAAAAGTCATTTATTACATCAGCCCTCAGGTCTGGGCATGGAAGCCGGATCGCGTCAAAACCGTTAAAGCCTGTACGGATAAAATGCTTGTCCTGTTCGATTTTGAGAAAGACTTTTATGCCAGGCATCATCTTTGTGTTGATTTTGTGGGACACCCTTTGGTGGATGCCGTCGGTGTCACATCTTCCCGGGAAAACATTCTCCGCTCATTCGCACTATCCCCTGACCGGCTGACGGTCGGCATGCTCCCGGGATCCCGTCAAAAAGAAATCGAAACCCTCCTTCCGGTCATGCTGGATGCGGCCGCGATCTTAAAGAAAGAAAATCCTGACACGCAATTTATCCTGGTCAAGGCATCGACTGTTTCAGCCCGGTCCATCGGAAAATTCTTAAAAAACGCCTCGATTCAACCCAAGATCATCAGCGACAACATTAACGACGGCATTTATGCCTGTGATATCTGCATGGTCGCATCAGGAACCGCCACTTTGCAGACAGCCATTTTAAATAAACCCATGGTTGTGATTTATAAAATATCCCTTTTAACCTGGGCCATGGCCAAGCTTATGATAAAAATTCCTTACATCGGCCTGGTGAATGTTGTGGCAGGTAAAAAGATTGTTCCGGAGTGTATTCAGTTTGAGGCAACAGGTAAAAATATCGCGGCAGAACTAAAAGACATTTATACTGACAAAGACAGAATGTCACAAATCAAAACCGAGCTTGCGAAAGTCAAACGCGCCCTCGGCCCCCCCGGCGCCAGCCAACGAGCCGCGGCAAAGGTGTTGGAGGTTATCCATACACAGAACTGAGCGTTCACGGTGCGGAAGTGCGAGGCTCCCCGCAGTCCTCGGGGCAGTTGCAGGGATTTTCGAATTGTCCGCAGACGGTGTCACCGCAGGGGATGCAGATGGCGAGATTATAGACGGAATCTTTCCCTTCCATGTCACATGTGCCGTTAAAAAATTCAATACCGCAGCGCTTCACAAAGCCTTTACAACATTCCACGTCCTGCCCCGCATAAGCCAGATCCCCGCACGCAGGCGGTTCTCCGATCATCTGATAATGGCAGATCTTCTCTCCGGAACAATCCTCCATCAGTGCGCAAACCTCTAAAGGACACGCGCTTGCTGTAATGGCTGTGCAGTCGGCAGGGAAACACTCCTTTTTCGAATCTTTACCAACAGGCCGGCATATTTTCGCGGGACACGTACCGGTTTCCTTGTAAGTCGTTGAACAATACGACATCAAAATCGTCTGCGCCCGGACTCCGGATACATAAAAAACGAAAAGACCAAGAAATATTGCAGATAGAAGAATAACGCGCGTTTTCATTTTCACCCTTGCGAATTACAAACGTTCCATACTTTCTTTTATAACCCAGCCTGTCTTGCCGTCAAGACGCCGGATCTTTACCCATGTTCCCATACCTTTGAGAATCCTGGCCTTTCCTCCCTCCGGCATCTTAAAATGTACCGTGGCGCCTTCTCTCGGTTCAAACCTGGAATCAACGTCAACAACGGCAACAGCCAAATCTTTTTCCATATGCTGTTTCGCGATAAAACCGGAAAGACAGATACAAAACAAAAAAACGCATACGGCGAGCCATCCTATTGTCCGTCCCTCCGGCCAATAAAAATAAAGAGAAAGCAGGTAAATCACCCCTGTGAATATTCCTAATGCCGCCAGAACGATCACCATCTCATCGAGGGAATAAGACCGGATGTATCCATCGACCGCCTTTTGCCAAAACAATTTTTCCGGCGCGCCGTTATGATTCTTTGTCAACGACACGGCATATGTGTGATTGGCCTTCAAATCACTGTCCCGCGGAATCAATCGCCGGGCCCTTTCGTAATTCAGGATAGCCTTTCCTAATAATCTCTGCTTAAAATAACTGTTGCCGAGATTATAATAAAGCGCTCCGCTTTCCTGCCCTCTTTTGAGGATGTCCTCATAAATGGCAGCCGCTTGCGGATAACGTTCTCCTTTATAGGAAAATCCTGCCTTGATAAATTGTGAGAGAGCCTCGTCCGTTGAGATTTCTGCCCGAAGAGAGTCCGCTCCGCCCCATAACAAGGCGAAAGACAATCCGGTGATCAAAAATATTTTTCTCATCACCAATTCCTTTCAAAAAAATCAATAATCTTTTCTGCCCGATGATAGCTGGCCTTCATTTTTTCGTTATCCTGCCGTGCCGACGCGTAACGTACCATCTCACATTCATCAAACACCACCTTGATATTCTCCAATATCAGCGCCTTCATGCGCTTGGTCTGAACCACATCCTTGATCGTCTCTATCGTGATCGATCCTGCGGCCATATGAAATTTATTGCCGAAATAATTCTGCAGGGTTTTAAATAATGTATCATAGAAGTACCCCTGTTCTCCTTTGATCATATACTCCTTAGCCTTAAGGAGTCCTTTGCGGGCATGTCCGGGTGCCTTAAGGCGCCGGGCAAACTTGACATCGGTCCTGATCTTATGCGTGATACGATAAATTGCCCAAAAAACCGCCCCCAGAATAATGGAGGAACCCACCATCAATAA
>CBDUYP010000006.1:0-16811 GCA_965371485.1 uncultured bacterium | reverse complement strand
AGCGTGAATTACGCATGGAAAAAGATTTTATTCCGCCGGAACACGGATTCAGTCTCATCCTCACGATCGACGAGACGATTCAATTTATTGCAGAACGCGCGCTGGAGAAGGCATTTAAACAGCATAAGGCCAAGGCTGCCAGCATTATTGTTATGGATCCTAAAACCGGTGAGATTCTGGCTTTGGCCAATAGGCCGACGTACAATCTGGACGAATCTTCTTCCAGTCCCGTGGCCAACCGGACAAACCGGGCCGTGGCCTATGTCTATGAGCCGGGATCTGTTTTTAAGATTGTCACGGCCGCAGCCGCACTGGAAGAAGGGATTTTTAAGGAGACGGACAAGATTTTTTGTGAAAAGGGAAGGTATCGCGTCGGGAATCGCACGCTGCATGATCATCATCCGTACGGGACATTGACATTTCGTGAGGTCATTGAAAAGTCCAGCAATATCGGGACGACAAAGATTGCCCAGAAATTAGGGGCTGCCCGGCTTTATGAATATGCGCGACGGTTTCGTTTTGCACAACGGACCGGCATTGATCTGATCGGCGAGGTGCCGGGGTTTTTGAGACCGCCATCCGAGTGGTCAAGGGTTTCCATCTCAGCTGTTCCGATCGGGCATGAGATTTCGGTCACGCCTCTGCAGCTTGTTTGTGCTATTTCAGCCATTGCCAATGACGGCGTGTATCTGCGTCCTTTTGTGGTAAAATATATCAAAGATAGCAAGGATGAATTGATCGCGTCTTTTAAGCCGCGGGTTGCCGGGCGTGTCATCAGCGAGGACACAGCAAAACGGGTTCAGGCGATTTTGACCGGAGTGGTCGAAACAGGAACAGGCAGAAGGGCGCGCATCAAGGGGGTAAGCGTTGCCGGAAAGACCGGCACGGCCCAAAAGGTGGTCGACGGGAAACATTCCCACAGTCAATTTTATGCCTCTTTTATCGGGTTTGCTCCGACGGAAAATCCACGTTTGGCTGTCGTTGTTGTTTTGGATGAGCCCCGTCCCCGTTATTACGGCGGAACCGTAGCCGCTCCTGTTTTTAGAGAAGTGATTCGTGACGTGCTTAAATATTTGGAAACCAGTACCGATGCCTCTGATGACAATGGATAAAAATAAAATTAAGACGATCGGGATTACCGGGACCAACGGGAAGACAACGGTCACCTATCTTTTAGAAGCGGTTCTTAACGCGGCGGGCAAACGCAGCGGCGTCATCGGAACGGTGAATCACCGCTTTGCAGGCAAGTCTTTCAGGGCGAAGAATACCACACCGGGACTTACGGACAATCAGCGGTATTTGGCTGATATGGCGCAAGAGAATGTAGATTATTGTGTTATGGAAGTCTCGTCGCACGGGTTGGCACAGGGGCGTGTGAAGGGAATTGATTTTTCCCTAGCGGTATTCACGAATTTTACCAGTGACCATCTGGATTATCACGGGAACTTAGAAGAGTATTTCCGGGTCAAGACACTTTTATTTACCAGTTTATCAAAGAATGCTGCGGCGGTTATTAATACCGACGACGCCTGCGGCAACACCTTGTTGGGGATGATTGATACCGCGGTCACAACTTACGGCATAAATAACAAAGCTGACATCATGGCTGAAGGAATACAATTGAGTTTGGGCGGGACCGTATTTACCCTCAAAACTCCTGCCGGTGACATTACCGTTAAGACAAAATTGATCGGCTTGCACAATGTTTACAATGTCCTGGCAGCCGCGGGAGTGTGTCTGCGTGAAAATATTCCTTTGCCGGTGATCCAACAAGGCATTGAAGCGTTACCGTGTGTTCCCGGACGCCTGGAGGAAATCAAGGCGGGCCAAGATTTTCATGTGTTTGTGGATTATGCCCATACACAGGACGCACTTGAGAATGTTTTGGAAAGTCTTAGAAATATTAATGAGGCTCAGCGTATTTTGGCTGTCTTTGGGTGCGGGGGTGATCGTGACAAGGCCAAGCGTCTTGAAATGGGAAAGATCGCCGGGAGGCTTTCGGATTTTACGATTTTGACCAATGACAACCCCAGGACAGAGGATCCACGGGACATTGTCGAACAGATTGCCGCCGGATTTGAGAATAAAAATTTTAAAGTCATTATGGACCGGCGGGATGCGATTCAGGAAGCACTGAATCTTGCCCACTGCGGGGACATTGTTCTCATTTCTGGAAAGGGGCATGAAGATTATCAGATTTTTAAGGACAAAACAATTGCTTTTAATGAACGGGAGATTGTTAAGGAATGTTTACATTGCGTGAAATCGTAAAAGCTACCCGGGGAAAACTGATTCACGGGGACGGTTCGGTTAAGATCAGGGGAGTGTCCATTAACTCCAGGACTGTGAAGAAGGGGGATCTTTTTATTGCGATTAAGGGCAAACATTTCGACGGACACCGATTTATTAATGATGCTGTCCAACGGGGTGCCATCGGAGTTGTGGTGTCGAAAAACAGGATCCGGCGTTGTCCTTCCATTCATGTTAAAGATACCGTAAAAGCTTTAGGGGATATTGCGTGCGCGCACCGCAGACGCTTTAATATTCCTGTTATTGCCATTACCGGATCCGCGGGAAAGACAACGACAAAGGATTTGACGGCAGCGGTCCTCGGATCCCGGTTTCGTGTTTTAAAAAACGCGGGAACGGAAAATAATCACATCGGGGTTCCTTTGACCCTGCTAAAATTAAAGCAGATACATTCCATTGTTGTCGTGGAACTCGGGACAAACCGTTCCGGTGATATCCGGCGCTTAACGGACATTGTTCATCCTGACGTGGCCATCATGACGAATATCGGCGAGTCGCATTTGGAATTATTAAAAAGTCCGGGGAAGGTTTTTCAGGAAAAGTTTGCCCTCATTAAAGGGATGGCGAAAAAAGGTACGGTTATTTTTAATGCGGATGATCCCTATTTAAGAACGATCCCTTCCTTTAAAACGCAGCATAAACTTGTAGCCTTTAGGATTGAAGGCAAAACCCCTGCCACGGCAATCACCATCAAAGATAATCATGCTTTGCAGTTTCATGCCAGGGGTTTTCCTGCTATTCACCTTAAGACCCCGGCGGTCGCGAATGTCTACAATGCTCTGGCGGCGATGAGTTGCGGCCGGTTGTTCCATGTTTCCTGCAAGGATATTCGCAAGGCCATCGAGCGCTTTCGTTTCATCGACGGGCGGCAGGCCGTCAGGAAAGCGGACGGGTGCTGGCTCATCGACGACACCTACAATTCCAATCCTGTTTCGCTCAAGAGTGCCTTACACACGCTCGCTTTTTTTAAAGTGACCGGACGCAGGATTTTGGTGTGCGCGGACATGCTGGAATTAGGATCGCGTTCAAAGAATTTACACTGTTCCATGGGGCGATTGGCAGCTGCTTCCGGTTTGGATTTGATTTTGACATACGGAAAATTATCCGTTGGGGTGAGCCGGGAGGTGAACTTAAAAGACCCTAATCGTCCCGGTGTCCATTGCCGGACGCGGACAGGGTTGCATAAAAAATTACGTGCGTATTGCCGGCCCGGGGATGTCATTCTCGTCAAGGGATCACGGGGAATGCGCATGGAAAAAACGATCGCATTTTTGAAGGAAAATTTGTAAAGAAAAGGAAAAACTATGTTTTATTATCTCACAGAGTGGAGCGACCTTCTTTTTGCATTGAATATCTTTAAATACATCACATTCCGCGCGGCCATGGCCGCGGTGACAACGTTCCTTTTGTGTATTGTCTTCGGCCCTTTATTCACGCGTTATTTAAAGAAGCGTAAAATCCGCGAAAGAGCCAAAAGGAAGGATTGCCCGGATTTGGCAGAATTTTATCACACCAAGGAAGGCATCCCGACCATGGGCGGGATTTTTATTGTCGGGAGTATTATGATTTCTGTCCTGCTTTGGGCAGACTTGAGTAATCCCTACATTATCATGACCTTATTCACATGTCTTTATCTGGCTTTGCTTGGATACGCGGATGATTATATCAAATTAAAAAGAAGGAAACGCCGGGCCCGGGGGATGCGTCCTAAAACAAAGTTTCTCTGGCAGGTCCTGTTAGGATGTTTTATCGGATCTTATGTGTATTCCAACCCGGAAATATCGACCCGATTAGATATTCCTTTTTTGAAGGATTTTGTCATAACTCTGGGTATGTTTTATATTCCTTTTGCCGCCATCGTTGTGGTCGGCACGTCGAATGCCGTCAACATCACCGACGGTTTGGACGGACTGGCTATCGGCTGCATCCTGATTGTCTCCTCGACGCTGGGGATACTCTGTTATCTCAGTGGACACGTGAACTTCAGTGAATATCTTTTTATCCCTTTTATCTCAGGCGGCGGGGAACTGACGGTATTTTGTGCGGCGATCGTGGGAGCGAGTCTGGGGTTCTTATGGTTTAACTGTCATCCGGCCACGATTTTTATGGGAGATACAGGTTCCCTGGCGTTGGGCGGGACCATCGGCGTCATTGCTGTGTTTATTAAGAAGGAACTATTATTGATACTGTTGGGCGGTGTTTTTGTCATGGAAGTTTTATCTGTCATTTTGCAGGTCGTGTCCTACAAGACGAGGAGGAAACGGATATTTAAGGTGTCGCCGCTGCATCATCATCTGCAACTTTGCGGGTGGGATGAATCCAAGATCATTGTCCGGTTTTGGATCATGGGAATCGTTATGGCCTTGTTAACACTTATTACGTTGAAGATCAGATAATGGATTTCTCAGGAAAGAAAGTGATGGTCATCGGCGCGGCTACAAGCGGGCAGGCTGCTGCCCGGCTTGCCGTTACATTAAAGGCCCGTGTTAGAATCTCAGAAAGCGCAGGCAAGGAAACCGTCGGCCGTGATTTTGAACAATGGGCCGCCTGTCATGATGTGGCCATGGAATTTTCAGGACACACCGAGGATTTTATGAAGGGAAGTGATGTGATGGTCATAAGTCCCGGGGTAAGGATCGATGCCCGGCCTGTGCAATGGGCCGAATCTCAAGGGATTCCCGTCGTCGGTGAGGTGGAGTTGGCAGCGCAATGCTGTTCTTGCCCTATCATTGCGGTTACGGGAAGTAATGGAAAAACGACCGTCGTTACTTTAATAAACGATATCCTCACAAAAGCAGAAAAGAAAGTCCGATTGTGCGGAAATATAGGGTTTCCGTTTTCGGAATGTGTGCTGGATTCGGATAACACGGATTACGTGGTTCTTGAAGTCAGTTCGTTCCAGTTGGAAACCGTTGTTCATTTTAAACCGCATATTGCGGTCTTTCTGAATTTCAGTCAGAACCATCTCGACCGTCATAAAGATATCGACGAGTATTTTGACGCAAAAAAACGGATTTTCGAGAATCAGGACAGCCGGAATTACGCGGTCTTAAATGCAAGGGATGAAAGAATAAAAGGCCTGGCGTCCGGGATGAAAGCGAAGGTGTCTTTTTTTTCCGGACAGCAGAACCCGAATTTTCTCGCTGCCGGTGCGGTGGCAAAGATATTGAATATCCCCGAGAAGTGTTGTCAGGAGGTCTTTGATTCCTTTCAAGGGATTGAGCATCGTTTGGAACAGATCCGGACGCTCGACGGCATAGATTTTATTAATGATTCCAAGTCCACGACCCCGCAGGCCGGCCGCTGGGCGCTGGAAAATATTCATCAGCCGATTGTAATGATCTGCGGAGGACGGGATAAGAACACGGATTTTTCTGTTCTTACAAATTTGGTCAAAAAGAAAGTAAAGAAAATGATCATCGTCGGCGAGGCAAAGGGAAAACTGAAAGAATCGTTTGCTTCTGTCGTGCCGGTGGAAGAATGCGGCCGAATGGAACAGGCTGTTTCCCGTGCCCGCGCCTGTTCTTCGTCAGGAGACTGCGTTCTCTTAAGCCCCATGTGTGCCAGTTTTGATATGTTTAAGGATTTTCAAGAGCGGGGAAGGGTTTTTAAGGAGATTGTGAGGAGTCTGTGAAATCCATCCGAATTTCCATCGCAACGATTACCCTGCTTTTGATCTTTTTCGGAATCATCATGATTTACAGTTCCAGTGGTGTTTATGCCATGCAGCAGCTCGGCGACAAGCTGCATTTTCTTAAACGCCATATGTTTTTCCTGTTGGTGGGGGGTATTCTTAGCGCTTGCGTCATGGCGCTTGATTACCGTGATCTTCAGAAGTTTGCCAAACCCATGATGTTGATTGCTGTTGTTTTGCTCATCGTTGTCCTGATCCCCTTCATCGGGAAGGCCAGCTATGGGGCCAGACGATGGTTTAGCATCGGGCCGTTTTATTTTCAGCCCGCGGAGTATGCCAAGGTGGCCATGCTTTTATATACTGCTGATTTTCTCACCCGTAAACACAGTTACATCCGGAATTTCCGACGGGGATTTCTTCCCATGATGCTTGTGATGGGCTTCGTCTGTGCCCTGATTCTAAAACAACCGGATTTGGGGACGACATTGTCGATCGCCGCGATTGTTTTGGCCATGCTTTTTATTGCCGGGGCACGCGCGAGCCACATCGGGATATTGGGAATCCTCTCCTTGCCGGCTTTTTATTTCTTTGTGGTAAAAGTTCCTTATCGCCTGGCAAGAATCATCACTTTTATTGATCCCTGGCGGGACAGTCAGGGGGCAGGCTTTCAATTGACTCAATCACAAATTGCCTTAGGGTCAGGAGGGCTTTTTGGCGTCGGCTTAGGTAAAAGTGTTCAGAAACTTTTTTATCTGCCGGCGGCTCACACGGATTTTATTTTGTCTATTCTCGGTGAAGAATTGGGATTTATCGGGGCCTTTACAGTGATTGTTCTTTTTATTTGTCTTATCTGGCAGGGGGCCAGAATTGCCAAGCGTACAACAGACCCTTTTGGATATTTTTTAAGCATCGGGATTGTTGTTATGATCGGACTGCAGGCCATGGTCAATGTGGGGGTCAGCATCGGGGCGCTGCCGACGAAAGGACTGCCTTTGCCGTTTATCAGCTATGGCGGGTCTGCCCTCGTCTTTAATATGATGTCCGTGGCTCTTTTATTAAACATCTCTCGGGTCGAGGATATGTAAAATAGGTTCGGCTACAAGCCGAGCCTATTTTATGACTGTATGAAAATACTCATCGCAACTGGCGGAAGCGGGGGGCATGTTTTTCCGGCATTACAGGTGGCATCCGTGTTGGAGAAAGACGGGCATGAGATTTGTTTTGCCGGTGTCTTTGGAGCACTGCGGGAGAGGATTAAGGATAAGGGATACCGGTTCGAGGAACTCAGTGCCAGGGGTCTTTGTGCAGAATCTTTAAAGTCTGTTCTATTTTCCTCTTTTTTCATGCTAAAATCAATCATCACGTCTTTCAAAATTTTAAGGAATATCAGACCGGATGCGGTTTTGGGGTTTGGCGGGTACGCGGCCTTTCCCGTTATTCTTACGGCGGCACTCTTGAAGTATCCGACGATGATTCATGAACAAAATGTTCTCCCCGGCCGCGCCAATGCGATTCTCGCGAAGATTGTTAAAAAAATCGCGATCAGCTTTGAAGAGAGTAAGAAATATTTTGACCCTGTGCGAACGGTCCTGACCGGCTATCCTTGCCGTGAGGTTCCCGTGACAGGGAATTACGACAAGGCACAACTTTTAAGAGAGTTTCACCTCGAGAATAACAAATTCACGATTCTAATCATGGGAGGAAGTCAGGGCAGCCGCCGGATTAATTCCGTGTTCTTGACAATGATTCCTATGCTGAAAGGATCTTTGGACTTTCAGGTTATCCATATCGCGGGGAAAGAGGATAGGCCCCTGTTAGATAAAATATACCTCAAAGAGCGCATTCCTTATCGTGTCTTTTCCTTTTTGGAAGACATGGACAAGGCGTACGAAATTGCGGATTTGGTTGTCTCACGGGCCGGTGCCGGGAGCGTTTGCGAGATTGCCGCGTTTTCTTTGCCAGCGATCTTGATTCCGTATCCCTATGCCGGCGGCCATCAAAAAGAGAATGCAGCTGTTCTCGTGAAGACGCATACCGCGCAAATCATCGAGGAGCGCAATCTTTCGCCGGACACTCTGAAAGAATCCATTTTATCATTTGTGAACCAACGGGCGGATCGTGAAAATATCAAAAAACTCAATCAGGAAATTTATCACCCCCGTGCGGCCGAGCACCTGGCCAAAGAGGCGGTAGGGATAGGCAGGGTAGCATGAAGAAAAGAATTGTCATAATGATTCTTGTCATGACGCTGGTTTTCGTTTCGTCGGCGCATTGTGCACGAAGTGCACGAAGTGCACAAAGTGAACAAAAGTGGAAGGAACACCGCGCGCGGCATTTTTATATTTATTACAAAGATGCCCCCAAGGGTTTTGTCAAAAGTGTCGAGGATGCGGCAGAGGATTATTACGACAAGATTACGAAAAATTTAGGGTTTACACGGTATAAAGGATGGTCTTTCGATGACCGCGCCAAAATATATATCTACGCGGACCAGGAGGATTACGTGAATACCGGCAAACAGGCCCAGTGGTCTCACGGTGTCGCCAACGCGCGCAAGAAAACCATTCGAACGTTCCCATCTGCGCATGGATTTTTTGATTCTATCCTGCCGCACGAACTGGGGCATATCATTTTCAGGGAGTTTATCGGATTCCGCTCGGGCATTCCGGCGTGGATGGATGAAGGGGTAGCCATGTTTCAGGAAAAAGCCCAACGCTGGGGATCGGATAAAGCCGTTAAAAAGGCGATCACCGACGGAAGATTTATCAGCGTAAAAAAATTGAGCCGGATGCGGCTTTATAAAAGCACGGGACAAGATGTGATTCAACTGTATTACGACGAGGCCGCGAGTATTGTGTATTATATCATTGTCAAATTGGGAAAACAGCGGTTTGTCAGTTTTTGCCGGAAGCTGAGAGATGGGCAATCTTTCCAAAAGGCTTTCTTCTCGGTATACAGACGGTTTAAGACACTGACGGATCTTGACCACGGTTGGACGGATTATTTGGGGAAACGATAAATACTATAATGCGCAGACATTATCATTTCATAGGCGTCGGCGGAATGGGCATGAGTCCGCTGGCTTCATTAATACTGGCCAAGGGGCACGATGTCAGTGGTTCCGATATTAAGGAAAGTCCGATAACGCAGCGTTTAAGAGAGCAGGGAGGACGGATTGTCATTGGACACCACAGCCGGAACGTCAACGGGGCCGATATTATTGTTTATTCTTCGGCGATCACGCAGGATAATCCTGAGATGCTCACGGCCCGTAAAAAGAAGCTTCCGGTATTAAAGCGGGCACAGCTTCTGGCAAAATTAATGGAAAAACATGTCGGGATCACGGTGGCCGGCGCCCACGGCAAGACCACAACCACATCGATGATCTCACAGCTTCTCACTAAGGCAGGATTAAACCCGACGACAGCTGTCGGCGGTATCATGAGCGGTAAGGCAGATCATGCGGCTCTGGGCGCGGGGGAATATTTTGTCGCTGAGGTGGATGAAAGCGATGGGTCCTTCTTGTATTTTAACCCTAAGTATTCCGTCATTACAAATATCGATTTTGAACATGTGGATTATTACCGCGACTGGGACAGTATTTTGAAGGCCTATCAGGAATTTATTGCCCAAACGGATCCCGACGGGATTATCATTGCCTGCGGTGATGACGGGCGATTAAAGAAATTGTTACAGGAATCTCCATGCGATTGTATGACGTACGGATTTCTTAAAAAGAACCATGTTGTTGCCGAAAATATCCACAATCAGGGTTACTCATCCCGGTTTGAATGTATCGTTAACGGAAAAAATTCAGGAACGATCCAACTTCCCGTTCCTGGACGGCACAATATTCTCAACGCCCTGGCTTGTGTGTGCTTAGGGTTAAAGTGTTCAATTGATTTTTCTGTGATACAAAATACCTTAAAATCCTACAGGAGTGTCCGCCGGCGGTTTCAGAGGATCGGGGAAAAGGATGATATTACGGTTATTGATGATTATGGTCATCATCCGACGGAGATTACAGCCGTACTCGAGACAGCCCGGTCTCTGGGGAAGAAACGGGTTGTGACCGTTTTTCAGCCGCACCGTTATACCAGGACGAAGCTCCTTATGGACGATTTTGTGAAGGCTTTATCGTTAAGTGATTATCTGATCATTACTGATATCTATGCCGCGGGAGAATCGGGCATAGACGGGGTGTCGGCACAGGATTTATGTGAGCGGCTTAAAATATTGGAATCAAGAGTTGTTTATTTGAAAAAAGAAAGCATTGTGGAACATTTGTTAAAGATAACGCGGCCGGGAGATCTGGTCTTGACGTTGGGAGCGGGGAATATTCACCAGATTGCCGGGGATTTTTTCCATCGGATCCAAAAGGATGCATGTGAAAGAAATTAGTTTAAGCACCGTCGGTGTCTTGATGGGCGGATGTTCTGCTGAAAGGGACATTTCTTTTAAATCAGGAAGGGCTGTCTGCAAGGCCTTGGGCGAGGCAGGATGCAAAGTCATTGCTGTTGAGATAAACTCGACGGATGAGAAAGAGATTGTCTCTTTATTGGAAAAATCCGCAGTGGATGTTATGTTTGTAGCCCTTCACGGGGAATTCGGAGAAGACGGCGGGATTCAGGCCATATTGGAGAAGATGGGCATACCATATACCGGATCTGATGTACGGACAAGCCGGTTAGCCATGAATAAGGTATTGACCAAGGATGTCTTAAATCAAAACGGGATGGTTCTTCCACGTTCTCAAGTCATTTCCAAAAATGAAGATATGCCATCAGAAGATATCCTGCGTTCTCTGGGAGGATTGCCCCTTGTCGTTAAACCGGCCTGCGGAGGGTCCAGCATCGGGATCACGATTGTCAGGGAAAAGGAGCGTTTGACAGGAGCCATGGATTTGGCCTTTCAACACGGGCAGGAGATTATTATGGAACAGTATGTCGTCGGCAGAGAGATTGCGGCAGGGATTTTGGGCGAGGAGGCCTTGCCCCTCGTTGAGATCCGGCCGAAGAGTTCTTTTTTTGACTTTAAGGCTAAATATCAAACAGGCATGTCGGATTATGTCGTGCCGGCTGATATTCCCGATGCCACCGCGGCAAAGGTCCGGCAGACGGCCCTGGCCGCGTATCAGGATTTGGGTTGCCGCGATTTTGCAAGGGTGGATTTTATTCTCGATGATCAAGGCAATCCGTTTCTTCTCGAGATCAACACGATTCCCGGATTTACAGCGACGAGTTTATTACCGATGGCGGCACAGCGGGCCGGCTATGGCTTTGGGGAATTGTGTCTTAAAATTGTTCAGTTTGCTATGGATCGGAGTGGGGTATGGCACAACGAAAAAATATAAACAGGATCCATAAAAAGACGAAAAAAATGGACACGAAATCCTTGAAATTCGCGGTAACAGGAATCTTTTTCCTTCTCATCATTGCCGGCATCTACAACAGGGCCGGGCATTTTGTCAGAAATGCGGAGTTATTTAAGATCAAAATGATTGTCAAAGCTCCTTCTTTACAGTTCATCCAATCCCGCCATCTTACGAGGCTGACAGGAAAGAACATTTTTGACGTTGATTTGGAGACTGTCCAGAAACGGTTGCAGTCACAATATCCAAAGGTCAAACAGCTCAGGGTATTCCGGAAGTTTCCCGATAAAATTTATGTCGCCGCTAAAAAACGGGAGCCTTTTGCTTTTTTAAGGCTCAATGACCGGAATATTCTTATCGATAAGGATATCGTTATTCTTTCCGTTGACGCTGCGATAGATCCGAAACTGCCAGTCATCCGCGGTATCAAAATAGGCACAAAAGTGACACCGGGAAAGCCGCTGCGACGCAGGAAAGTGGATATCGCCGTAGATATTATTAAAATGGTGCACAAGAATAAATCCTTTGCTCCTTTGTATGTCGCATCCATTGATGTCGGTAATTTGTCAGAGATTGATTTTCGTTTGTCCAACAAACTTAAGGTGATCATCGACGAGCGCAGAGTTTATCAGAAAATAAAAAAGCTCGAAATTTTATTATCTCAGGGGAATCTTGACTTTAAAGACATTCATTATATTGATCTGCGGTTTAAAGAGCCGCTTCTGAAGAAAAAGTAAGAGAGGCATATGGTAAGACGATTCATCGGGGAACACTATTTTTGCGGGCTCGACATGGGATCCCAGTCTGTTAAGGCCGGTGTTATTAAAGGCAGTAAAAAACATCCGCCCGGGTTATTGGGGGTGCATGAAGTTAAAACGAGCGGTTTAAAGAAGGCCTCTGTCACGGATTTGGGGGAATTGTCCGAATGTATTCATGCCGTTCTTTGTGGCCTGGCAAAAAAGACAGGGGTCAAATTAAAGGATGTTCATCTCGGGCTCGGCGGTGAATTGATTGAACAGCGCTGCGGTTCTGCCGTGATCCCTCTCTCGGACAAAGGTAGTAAGGTTATTTCCCGCCGGCATGTCCAAAAGATCCAATTGCAGGCCCGGCTGCTGGGTATCACCATGGACGATACGGTTTTACATGATTTCCCCTGGGATTATAAAGTGGATGATGTGAATACCGCCTTAAATCCGGTTGGGTTGTACGGGCGGAAGTTGTCCGTCAACAGCCTTCTCATCGTCGCCAACAACAGCCTTTTGAAAAATTTAACCAAGGCCGTGAACCAATCGGGATATGATGTCTCCAACCTTTCTTTCACGAGTTTATCAGCGACGCAAGTCACTCTCAATGAATATCAGAAACGCCAGGGATGCGTTTTTATCGATATCGGTTCAACCATGACCAATATCCTGATTTTTCAGGCAGGCCGCCTGCAGCATTTTATGAATATTCCTTCGGGAGGGGGCCAGGTCACGCGGGGGATTGCCGACGCATTACACCTGGACTTTGATTTAGCCGAAGACATAAAAAAATCGTATGCCTCGGCCATGGGTTCGGATACCCGCAGCCACGAAGATATTCTTATCAAGCAGGAAGGCGGATATTTGCCGATCAAGCGAAGGGAGATTGACCGGGCGATTGAGCCTGTTGTTTCCCAATTCGTTGAAAAAATCGTTGATACCATCAGGGCCTCGGATAGTTATGACCGTATGAATGCCGGCATTATCATGTGCGGGGGAGGATCTTTTTTGCCCGGGCTTCCGGAGCGCATCGCAAAGAGTGTGACGCTACCCGTTAAAATGGGGAAGGTGAATATCACCGTCAAGAGATTGCGTAATGCCGCCAAGTATTCTTCTGCCGTGGGATTAGCGAAACAAGGATGGCAGGAGGCTTTTGGCCTTGGCGCGCATTCCAACGGTCATACCGATAGAGCCGCCGGTATTGTTAATAAAGTCAGAGAACTGTATCAAGAGTATTTTTAATACTTTTCCATGAAAACATTATTCCTCACGGCATTTCTCACCTTATGTATGACACAGCCTGGCCGGGCTGACAGTAGCGATCCCACCTCTCTTGAACGCAAGAAAATGGTGCAGGAGCAGATTCGCAGGCGGGGTGTTGTGGATAAGCAGGTCCTTAACGCGATGATGAAGGTCAAGCGGCATCTTTTTGTCCCTCAGGAACTGCGCTCTTCTGCCTACGAGGATCATCCTCTATCCATCGGATACGATCAGACAATCTCCCAGCCCTTTATTGTAGGTTCCATGACAGCCGCCCTCAAACTCGACCCTAAGGATAAAGTCCTTGAGATCGGAACCGGTTCAGGATATCAGGCCGCGGTACTGGCCGAGATGGTAAAGGAAGTCTACTCGATAGAAATCGTCAAAGAACTCGCCGAAAGTGCCCGGCAGCGGTTGAAGGAACTGGGGTACAAAAATATCCATGTCAGGCACGGTGATGGTTTTAAAGGATGGCCGCAGCAGGCCCCTTTTGATGCTATCATTGTTACCGCGGCCCCGAAGGAGATCCCCGACGCATTAACCGCACAGCTTAAAACAGGCGGAAGGATGGTCATCCCTGTCGGCTCCTTTTCCCAGGACCTGTATTTAATCACCAAGACAAAAGAAGGCCTTCATAAAGAACGCCTTTTCCCCGTCAGATTTGTTCCTATGATTAAAGGAAAAGAAGGAGAACCGGAATGAAACAATTTTTATGTTTTAGTATCGGAATTTCCCCAAAGGGGAAATTCCGATACGGGCATAAAATAGTTGCCGAGCGATTTTTGCGAGGCCTATTTTATTTAACGATGGTATTTCTTGTTTTGGGGTCAGGCCGTGCCACGGCCCAGCCTGACTTCACCGGTGTCGAGATTACGACAACGCATGTCGCGGGAAATATTTACATGCTTCAGGGATCTGGCGGGAATATCGGTGTGTCTGTAGGCCGCGACGGCGTATTGATTGTCGATGACCAATTTGCCCCATTATCCGGGAAGATATCAGCCGCTCTGAAGGAAATTGATCCGGGAGCGGTAAAATTTGTCTTAAATACCCACTGGCACGGCGATCATACCGGCGGAAACGCAAATTTTTCAAAGACAGCCACCATCATTGCCCACAACAATGTCCGCAAGCGTTTGTCGACACAACAGAGTTTGAAGTTTTTTAACTCTGTATCGCCGCCCGCACCGAAAGAGGCTTTGCCGGTCATTACCTTTAATGAATCTTTGTCTGTTCATTTTAATGATGAGGAAATCACGGTCATTCATTTTCCTTTTGGGCATACGGATACAGACAGTGTGATTTTGTTTACCCGTTCCAACGTTGTTCACATGGGAGACCATTTTTTTAACGGCATGTTTCCGTTTATCGACATAGAAAACGGAGGGGATGTCGAGGGGGTGATCCGTAATGTCGAAGGGATCCTGGAAACTCTTCCCGAGGATGTTAAATTGATTCCCGGACACGGAGAACTTGCGGACAGGAATGCCTTAAAGAATTTCCGGCAGATGCTGGTTGAAACAACAGCGCTGATCCGCCAGAGAATGGAAACAGGGAAGAGTTTAGAGGAAATTCAGGAACAGGGATTGCCGGAAAGATGGCAGGCCTGGGAATCGCCTATTGTTTCGCAGGCGCAATGGATCGGGATTGTCTATGACAGTTTGTCGAAGAGATAAGAACATGTCTATGCTGCAGCGAAAGATCCTGGTTTTTGTTTTTTTGATGGCCCTCACCGGGTGTGCCACAGTGACAGGCCCTTCTGTTACCAAGGAAGAAATTGAGGAAGAGCGGGGTAGACTTCAGGCCAAGGCTCTTGCTTTTCAATTGGAGCAAATCAAACGGGTTAACAAAATCGGATACCGTGTCGCATGGAAGATCCCGAAAAAGGATATCAAAATCAAGCCCCGTCCCTTTTTGGGCCTGTTTGTCATCGAACGCAGTAAAACCACGGAACACTTTTTCCATGTAAAACCCGAGAGAGGGGTCTTTATCGCTTTTGTCCTTGAAAATACCCCCGCAGCCAAAGCAGGGCTTAAAAAAGGGGATATCCTGGTGGCGATCAATAAAAAAAAGGTCAACATGCTTAAACATCTTGTTTACAGGGTGCATAAATTAAAGCCCACAAAGACCGCGGTTTTAAAGATTGTGAGAGAAGGAAAGCTTATGGATCTTTCTGCCACGGTTGAGAAATTACCCGTGGATGTGCGTTTTTCCGTGGTTGACCAACAATCCGTAAATGCTTCTGCTACGACAAAGCAGGTATTCGTGACTTACGGATTATTGAATTTCGCGAAATCAGATGATGAGCTTGCCGCTGTGATCGGGCATGAGTTGGGGCATTTATCCCGCGGGCATGTTTCCCGGGTTCAGGGTACTCAGATGTTTAGTGCCATTGCCTCTCTGGGACTCGGGGCTGCTGCTGAGATTTTTTCTCCGGGGAGCGGGCGTATTGTCAGGCAGGGCGTGGGAGGGATCGGCAATGTGTTTAAGGCCAAATTTTCAAGGAATCTTGAGAGGGAAGCGGATTATTTTGGCGTAAAATATATTTATTATGCAAAGTATGACCCCGAGGTCGCGGCAACCATGCATGAACGGCTTGCGATCCAGGTGCCGCAGTCCATGATCGCGGGTTATTTAAGCAGCCACCCGAGTTCTCCGGAGAGAGCCGTAAGAATGCGCAAGGCTGTTGAAGAACTGCGGCAGGAGGAATGAACGTTTGACCGACAAAGCACTTACCGTTTCCCGGCTTAATCAGCTGATCCGGGATGTTGTTAATATGGGGTTCCCAAGCTCTGTGTGGGTTTGCGGGGAGATTCAGGGGTACAACCGCAACAGGGATAAACGGCATGTCTTTTTTGACCTTTGCGAGAAGGATCCGAAGACCAAGGATATTATCGCGCGCATCGGGCTTGTTGTCTTTTCCGGACGCAAGGCCTACATTGAGGAGATATTAGGGAAGGCTGAAAACGCGTTTGCGTTAAGGGATGATATTGAGGTTAAATTCTTATGCAAGGTTGACTTTTATCCTCCGTACGGCGCGATGCGCCTCATGGTTGAGAGCATTGATCCTGTCTATACACTCGGAAAAATCGCCCAGGAAAGGCAGAAACTTCTATCGCGGCTTAAAGCAAAAGGCATCCTGGATCAGAATAAGAAAATTCCCCTCCCGCTTGTGCCGCTTCGTATCGGGTTAATCACGTCCTATGATTCCGCTGCTTTTAATGATTTTATCTGTGAGCTTAGGGCGGGCGGATTCGGGTTTAAAATTCTTTATAAGAATGCCCTCATGCAGGGACGGGGGGCTGAATCCGATGTGTGCCAGGCCGTAGATGCTTTAAACAAAACAAAGAGCCTGGACCTGATTGTCATCACCCGTGGAGGAGGTTCTATTGCTGATTTAAGTTGTTTTGACAGTGAGGCTATTGCCCAAAAAATCGCCGGCTCCCGCCTGCCGGTTTTAAGCGGCATCGGACACGAGATCAATATGACCGTG
>CBDUYP010000005.1:0-18592 GCA_965371485.1 uncultured bacterium | reverse complement strand
GCCGTCAGGATTTTCCTGCCGTCGGGCTGAGTGATCTGCAAAGTCTCCTGCATATCCAGCTTGTGCGGGTTCACCCATCCTTGGCTTTCAATGCGGCTTCCCGAGAAAGATAACCGGTCGCTTTCGATGACCGCCGTAAACGCGATTTTGGAATTCACAGACTTCGGCGGATAAACCAAATTAGAAATCTGAAGCTCAACATCCTTTAACGTCAATTGCAACCCTCCGCCCAAGGTATCATCCGTGAATTGAACCCTTCCTTTTTGAATGGTTAATTCGTGAATAAAAAAACCTGAACCGTGTTTGCCCGGGACATCCGGCTTGCCCCCTCCTCTGAGGGGAAGAGCCTTGTGCACGATAATATTGACAATCCCCGGCAAATCCTCAACGTCAACAACATCCTGATTCTGTTGAGCCGGATATCCCAACGCTATCTTTCCGGAAGTCCTGCTGATGTAAACGAGCGGTTCTTTGACGACAAGACGGGAGATTTTAACAGACTTTTGAAATAACGAAAAAATATTGAAATGCACACGTATTGCTTTGGCCCGCATCAGCCCCTGAATTTCAAAATCATCCAAAAGAAGGCCGGATGGAAACAGGATCCCGACTTTGCCGATGCGCGCCGGCCTTTTAAAGACTTCGCTCAATTGCGTCTCAGCCATGCGCTTGCCGTTAAGCCCGATAAATAAGGAAAACCCGGCAAAAATAACAACACCGACGAGAATAAGCGTGATGAGGATTTTTCTTAGCATTTTTGTTTATTAGAAAACGCGCCCAGGACGATTCGAACGTCCGACCCTCGCCTTAGAAGGGCGATGCTCTATCCAGCTGAGCTATGGGCGCCATGACATTATCATAGAAACCTATAATTTTTTTATGGAGAATATTATAACAGGCAACCGCCAATCCGCAAGAGGGTTAGAGCCCTGAGGCTTTGCCGGAAAGAGACAACAAAAACGCAAAAAGGCTGGCTTGAATAAGCCATCCGATGACGCACACGCCTACCGCACGCCACGTGCTTTTATAATCAAGAGCCTGGCGCACCCCGATGATCATGGCAACCATCATCCAGATCCCAGCCACCATAAAAACCAGATTCGTAAGCGCCGGAATGATCCCTAAAATCCGTATCAGCCCCGGTGAGCTGGAAAAACCGATCGTTCTAAGCAGCTCTCCGTGATCCGCCTTTGTTTGCGGCTCAGGAAGAACTTTCGTGCCGATAATGTAGGTCAAAAAAGCCCAAATATACCATCCGATCAACGTCGCAACAGTCACGAAAAGCAAACTGACCGGCTTTGCGCTTGTCATACTCCCGATACCGGCGGCCAGGCTCGACAATACCACAACACCTATCGCCTGCTTCATGGCTGTTTTATCAGCCTCCACCTCTTCATAAAGGCTCACATCCAACCTTGCCGCACGAATCATGCGTTTCACGAAATTATTCATAAACACCCTCCTTAATTTGTCCCGCCAGAGCGGGACGAATTAACCCCGCCGCTTTTTGCATTCTGAAAGAATGCCGGCGGGGTCAAAAGAATTATCGCTTACCTGCCTCTTTCTGCAGGCGTTTTGCCGCGGTCTCCCTCTCTTCGGCAAAGGCGGCACAGAAATCCCTCTGCCTGATAGTATCCCTCCACTTGGTCAAGGCAGGATAGGACGCAAGGTCAACACCGGTCTTCTCGACAGGGTCTGTGACTGCCAGAAGATTGATATCCGCCAGCGTCAAATGCTCCCCGGCCAAAAAGGCCTGCGTGCTAAGACGATTTTCCACCACCGGCCAAAATCTCTCCAAGAAATTCAACCCGTCCTTGAGGGAATTCTCGTCGATATCTGCGTTAATCAGCGGCGCCACAATCCTGTTAAAAATGACCCTGTTCATGGCTCCGCCGATGTGTATCGTTACAAAATCCATCCACTGATTCACAATGGCCCGCTGACGGATGTCCCCCGGATAAAGATCCGACCCTGCCTTATCTGCCAAATATCTCACGATCGCGTCGCTTTCAAAAAGCACAAACCCGTCGTCATCGATTACCGGGATCTTCGCTGCCGGATGCAGTTTCCGGAACTCGGGCGTGAGGTGCTCTCCTTTTCGCAGATTAACCCTCTTGTACTCGTACTTCAAACTGAGACAATTGGCCGCGTAGCGAACCTTGTTGGACGGTGAGGAAAAATCCGCTCCGTAAATGATCAACATAACAAATCTCTTTCGCTCTGGCTCAAGATTAACCGATCTTTTCCATGAGCTCTTCGTCGCTGAAGGGTTGAGGGAGGAAATCATCGGCGCCGGCTTCACGGCTTTCGCGGTCCTCTCCGTCTATATGTCTGGCCGAAATCATGATAATTTTTGTATCGCGCAGTTGAGGGATAGCCCGCAGGCGCCGGCATGTCTCAAAACCGTCAATACCCGGCATCATGATGTCCAACAAAACAATATTGGGTTGAAAGCCTGCGGCCTTCTCCAGGGCCTCTTCACCGGATGTCGCGACTTCCAATTGGTTTTCTTTTCCGAGGATGATCTGAAGGATTTTGACGTTGCTTGGAGTGTCTTCAACAATGAGGATTTTTCTCTTCATGAGTCTCTTTGTATCAAAAATTTTTTTACCACAAATTTAAGGTATTGTACACCTTACTTATTTCCACCTCAAGGACTTTGATATTTTTAATAGTCCCCGGTGTCATCAATGAGGGGTTCATCGTCTTGCCCCCCCTCGGCCTGGGCTTCCCGGTTTCCCGCATCAATCTGGTCCCACTCTTCAAAGGGTAAGGCCTGGCTGAGACAATGTTTGATTTCCCTTAAACTGTCCGCGTGCTTTTCTGCGATGTACATATCCAGGAGTTTTTCGCGGATTTCACAATGATGGGTTTCATCCAGGATAATTTGATAGTCCCCGTACTCTTTGCGGAAGGTAATTTTCTCAACCTCCTTGCCAAGTTTCATCTGTGCGGCAATGTCCTGAAGAATTTTCATGACATCTTCCAAATTGTGCGCCATCTTTTCCTCCTTTTTAAAGTCGGGGAGCCGGGATTCGAACCCGGGACCCCTTGCTCCCAAAGCAAGTACGCTAGCCAGCTGCGCCACTCCCCGTTATGTTCTAACTTAAATTTTTCCGAAAAACGATTTAGTATATCACGCGCCATTTGCTTTTGCAATACAAGCTCCTGTGTGATAATATCTCTCTATAGTATTGAAATTTCCACTCTTAGTGGAAATTTCAATACGGGCATAAAATAGTTACGAGCGAAGCGAGTTTATTTTATGAAACGAAGATTGCTGATATTATTCTTGTTTGTTCTGATTTTTGTCATCGTTGCCTTTTTTTATATTCATACCGTATTTCTTCCCTTCCAGCTCAAGCAAATCATTGTCGGCAAGGCCGGTGAATTTCTAGACCGGAAGCTCACCATCGGACAAATCCATTACAATCTCGTGAAAGGGGCCCTCGTCAAGGATCTAACCCTTTACAGAAAAGACGAAGAACATCTGCCTTTCATCCATATTGAAGAAGCCCGCTTCTCCGTCCTCATTCCTGCTATTTTTAAAGATCAAAAAATCATTATCCCGTCATTGACCGTCAAAAACCCTTACATTCACCTCATTCGCACAGATCACAAAACATGGAATTTTTCGGATATGCTGAACAAACAAGGAAAATCCGGCGCGAAAAGATCTTTTCCCTTTCTCCTGGGCAGCATCACGGTGGAACATGGCCGCATTGAACTGACAAATAAAAGTGTCAACCCGACGACGAAGGAAATCTTTGATGAAACAAACCTGACAGCCAGACTTTCTTTGAAAAAAGGCATAACTTATAAACTGGAAACCGTTATTCCCGAACAGTCTTCTCTTATTAAGGCGACAGGAGATTACCATCTTTTGTCCAAAAGACTGACCGCACAGATCGCCGTTGAAAAACTCGATCTGTCTTCACACCTTTCCCTGATTCCCGGGGATAAAGACCGCGCGCTTAAAGGGGTATTCATCGAAAGCGGCGAGGCTGATCTGAGCCTTGAAAAAGAAAAAGACCGCGTCATCATCAAGGGCAATATGGTCCTGAACGATTCTGTCCTGCGGTTCCGTCGGGATATCCGGTTAAACGGAACGATGGCGTTAAAAGACGCGTTTTTTTCCCGAAAAGACGGCGTCATGAGCTTAAACGGCCGGCTTGAAATCTCACAAGCCCGTCTTAAAATCGCGGAAAACAAACATCTCACAGGAAACATCATTGTCGAAGATGCGTTCTTTTCCCGGAAGGCCGGCATCATGAGCTTAATCGGCCAACTCGAGGTCTCGCAAGCTCATCTTAAACTCGCGGAAAACAAACATCTCACAGGAAACATCACCGTCAAAGACGCGGTTCTTGCCCTCCAGGACAGAAAGGTCGACATCCAGGGCCGCGTAGAAATACAACAGGCTGTTTTTTCTTCCACCGATAAAAAGTTTGAAATCCCTGATATGTCCGGAAGCCTCCGGTATTCCGACAATGCCATTGTCTGGAAAGACCTTAAGAGTCTCTTCAAAAACACGACATACACCCTGAACGGGCAGGTGACAAATCTATCAAGACCCATCGTGGAGACACAAATTTCCTCGACGCAATTGACCCTCGCTGCAAAAATAAAAATTCTCAATCAGGCCTTAAGCGTTCCGTCTTTAACAGGAAAATATTACAATTCTCCTTTCAACATCAAAGGAGATGTCCATTTCAAAGAAGAAGGCGGACCTGTGTGGGATCTTAAAGGACATACAGATCTTGATGTGGCCGATCTATCCCGTATCAAACCGTCATGGAAAGAAAAACTAAGAAAAATCAAGCCCTCGGGAACCTTACCTCTGAATATCAATTTTAAAGGCACGGTCTCCGGCTGGAAAAACGCAAGCGTTGCGGCTTCCCTCGAGACGGCCGACATATCGCTTTGGGGTTACACCTTTAGTGATGTCGCCGGAAAATTAAAACAGGGAGACCTGGAGTTAAGCGAATTAACCCTGACAGGCACGCTTTATGACGGAAACCTTTCTCTGGACGGGACACTCGACGTAAAGCAAGACAAGATGCCTTTTAAACTAACCGTTCAATTGGAGGACACAAATCTCGCTAAGCTTAAAAAAGATTCCCGGTGGAAAGACAGAGACATCGACGGAAATCTTTCCCTGACCCTGAATTTGGCCGGTCCGTTCAAAGAAACCGCCGCAATCCGCGGTAACGGGGCCATCATTCTGAGGGAGGGACATCTCTGGGAATTTAATCTGTTAAAGGGCCTCTGGGGCGCATTGCTTATTCCTGAATTTGAAAATATTATCTTTACAGAGGCATCCGCAAATTTTGTGATCGAAGACAGGCGTGCCACCACGCATAATATTTCTTTAAAGAGTCGACCGATTGATGTTCTCGGCGAAGGATGGATCGATTTTGACAAGAATATTGCCTTCACGGTCACTCCCGACATCAAGATGTCGGAAATTACAAAATCCGATTCCGCCAAAAAAGCCCCCACCGCCATCCTGGCCCAAGTGATAGGAGGTACGGTCATCAAGGTATCCGGAACATTGAGCGATCCGAAATTTGAAAAAATCATTCACCCAGGCAAGGTCATCGAAAGAATAACAGATTCCATAGGAACAGCCACGGATACCATCATCGATGAGATCCCGGAAATCTTTAAAGAAGGTGTTAAGGACATATTAGAGGAAATCTTCCAGTAGTGTTTTCATCTTCGCGAGGGCACGGCTACGATGGCTGATTTTGGCCTTAATGCCCGGGGCAAGTTCACCAAAGGTTGCGTGATATTCCGGAATCAAAAATAAAGGATCATATCCAAATCCGTTGTGCCCCTTTGGTCTTTTCGCAATCAAACCGCAACAACTGCCGCTGACAACCTTAATGACTTTGCATGACGCCGAAGGCGCAGAAGGAAGGGCGCCGTCAACGAGTGCGGCGAAGCAACGGTAGCGTGCCTGGCGTTTCTCCGTCGGAACTGCGCGCAACAAGCGCAGCAATTTGGCATTATTCTCCTTGTCCGAAGCCTTTCTTTGACCGCCGGCAAAACGTGCGGAATAAACACCGGGTTGATTCCCCAGAGCCTTCACTTCCAGTCCCGAGTCTTCCCCGATGGTCAATTTTCCGGTGTGTCCGGCGATGGTGAGAGCCTTTTTGAGGGCATTGCTCCGGAAGGTCTTTCCGTCCTCGACGACCTCCGGCAAACCGGGATAATCCGCCAAAGACGTAATCTTAACATCAAGATCCTTTAGCAACTCCCGGATCTCCCGCAATTTCCCCTTGTTCGTCGTGGCGACAAGAAGTTCTCTCATATCAGGTTGCCCAACTGTTTCTTCTGGACGGCAATGAGTTTCTTAATACCCTTTTGGGCTAATTTGAGCAGGACATCGGATTGACTTTTAGAAAACGGACGGCCTTCCGCCGTTCCCTGGATTTCAACAAACTTTCCCTGCCCGACCATGACAACATTCATATCCATGTCCGCGCCGGAATCTTCTTCGTAATTCAGATCCAGCATATTCTTATCCTGACAAATTCCGACGCTGATAGCAGCAACGTAATCGTTCAAAGGAATCTGTGCCAGGATTCCTTCCTTTTTCAGTCTCTCCAGCGCCAGGGCCAGAGCCATAAAGCCGCCTGTGATCGAAGCGGTGCGGGTTCCCCCGTCAGCCTGAATGACATCGCAGTCAATCTTGATCGTCCTCTCACCGAGCTGTCCGGTGTTCACAACCGCGCGCAAAGAACGGCCGATAAGTCTTTGAATCTCATAGATACGACCCGATGTCTTATTGCGGCGGATCCTGGAGGTACAGGAGCCGGGCAGCATCCCGTATTCGGCCGTGACCCATCCCTTTCCGGAATTCCTCAAGAAAGGAGGAACATTCTCTTCCACCATGGCCGTGCACACCACGCGTGTATCACCGAATTCGATCAGAACAGACCCGTGGGCATGTTTGGTGTAATCTTTTGTTACTTTAATCTTGCGCAATTGATTCAAAGCCCGCCCGTCAGATCTAACCATGTGAAATCCTTTCTTATTGAGAATAGACGCGATGCATCGCGTCTCTACGTCTTGTACTCTGCCACAACCGTTGCACTGATCCCTCCCCGGGGATTCATCACCGCTTCGACCCGGGCCCAACGGGGCTGACAGGCCTTGACAATATCGTCCAGAATTCTGTTAACAAGGTGTTCGTGAAATATTCCGACATTTCTGAAAGAAATGATGTAAAGTTTGAATGATTTCAACTCCAGGCAGGTTTTTTGTGGACGATAGGTCACCTTGATGGTGGCAAAATCCGGCAGGCCTGTTTTGGGACAAATGCAGGTAAACTCCGGCACTTCAAGTGCGACGGTGTACTCCCTATCGGGATATTGATTCGCCCAGACCTCAATCAACGGGGTCTTCATCTGCCGGACCTTTTTTTGCAGACCTTCGTAGGAACTCTCTTCTTTCATTTGACCTCCATGAATTTATGCATCTGCGGCATGATCCGGACATTTGAAAGATGCTTCAGGCAGTAATCCTGATATGCCAGACACCGGTCCATAACACCGTTATTCAATTCATCCGTATTGGGTTGTAAAATAAACAGGATCTCCGGGCTGATCCCCGACACAAGATCAACCGCCGCAACAATGTCTTCATGAACCGTATCAGCACAAACCACCGCCTTAATAAAGACGTCCTTTTTAAGAGCTATCTTCAAAAATGCCTCATGCTCTTTCCAGTAACTTTTTTCCTTTGTCGAGCTTGGCATCTTGATATCCATGGCAATGATGTCAATGTCATGAATAATATCTTCCAACTCCGCGACGAGCGTACCGTTTGTTTCAAGATAAACCGGCATCCGCGCCTTTTTAAGAAGCGGTAAAAACCGTTTCAGGAAATCTGTCTGCAATAACGGCTCGCCCCCGGTCAGACTGACCGAATGGCATCCTTCCCATTGCCGGAATACCTCTTCAAAAAGTTCATCAAGAGAAAATTCCTGAAACGTTCCATTGATGGCCAATGGGGTGTCACACCAGGCACAATGCATGTTGCACCCGTAGAACCGGACAAAGACCTGCTTGACCCCGGTGTATCGGCCTTCACCCTGAACAGACCGGAATATTTCTGAAATCTTTGCTTTTATCATGCCGGATCCTTGACACCGATGGCGTCGAACCCTTTTTGACGCAAAAAACAGCTTTCACATTTTCCACAGGGCACCCGTCCGCCTTTGTAACACGACCAGGTCAGTTCATAGGGAACTTTCATTTTTAAACCCAATTTGATAATTTGTGCCTTACTTTTCCGGATGAGCGGGGTGACAATCTTAACGGGCCTTCCTTCAACCCCGGCCTTAAGCCCCCTTGCCAATGCCTTTTGATAGGCCGCGTAAAATTCCGGGCGGCAATCGGGATAACCTGAATAATCCACCGCGTTAGCGCCGATAAAAATAGCGCGGGCCCCTATCGTCTCGGCGTAAGAGGCGGCAAAACTTAAAAAAATAATATTACGCGCCGGCACGTAGGTTGAGGGGATTTCTTCAGGATGAATGACCAAGCGCTGCGGAAGATGCCTATTCTTATCGAGCAAAGATGATCCCCGTGGCAAATCTATCTTTACCAACCGGTAATCACATTTTGCCTTTTGCGCAATCTTTTTTGCCTGATCAATTTCTTTTTGATGCCTCTGCCCGTATGCGAAGATCAAACAATACGGTTTAAATTTCTTGCTTTTCGCGTAATAAAGAATCGTTGCCGAATCCAATCCCCCTGACAATAAAACAATGGCACGTTTCATGATTCCTCGGAATATGTCACGCTTGAGCTTTTGGATTCCCAGACGCGTACCTTCTTTAACGGGAAAGGCTCACACTGCCCGGCGAATTCCTGATAAATGTATTTTGCCAAGTTTTCCGTGGATGGATTATTTTTCCTAAAAAAGGGTAAATCATTCAAGCACACATGATCAAAGGTATTGAGGAATGCCTTAAGCTTCCCTTTCCATTCCCTGAAATCCAGCACCAGGCCGATGTCATTAAGCCTGTCCGCAACAATGACAACCTCCACTTTCCAGGTATGTCCGTGCAAATTCTTGCACATCCCGTCGTATCCGCGCAAAAAGTGCGCTGCCGCAAAATCTCCCTTAATGGACAGTTCAAACATACGTGCGCCTGACATCCCGGATATCATGTCCCAAAAACCTCCCGGCGGATTTGCGGAAATGTTCGGGTTCATCACTCACGAGAAACCGGTACCGTGCCTTTCGCCGCAGCGTCTTGAGACAACCTGTCTTCTGCAAAAGGCATTTGACCTCAAGGGCCACTTCCCTGGCAGAGTCAACCAGCATCACCCTGTCCCCCATGACGTTCTTAAAAACCGCTTTTAATAAAGGGTAATGCGTACACCCTAAAATGAGCGTATCCGCCTTTGCCTTTTTAATCTTATGCAAATAGGTATCCGCAATGCTCAGGGTCACCTTTGTCCTGTTCCATCCTTCCTCTACCAAAGGAACAAATAACGGGCAGGCCTGGCTGACAACCTTGATGGACCGGTCAAGCCCTTTAATCTTTCCGTCATAGGCCCGGCTGTTAACCGTTGCCGGCGTGGCTGCCACACCGATGATGTTGTTTCGCGTTAGGGCAACCGCTTTTTTAACACCGGGATCAATCACCCCGATGATCGGCACCGTAAATATCTTTTTTAGATGAGAAAGCGCGTAGCTCGACGATGAATTGCATGCCACCACAACCATCTTGACCTTGTGCTTTAAAAGAACACGGACGTTCTGTTGAGAAAACCGGATGATCGATTCCCGTGACTTTGTCCCGTAGGGAACGCGCGCGGTATCCCCGAAATAAACAATGTCCTCCCCCGGAAGATGGCGCATAAGCGCCTTAACCACGGTAAGCCCGCCTAACCCCGAATCAAAAACCCCGATGGCGTGATTACCGATGGACATATTTAACAATACTCTCCGCCAGGGCATCGGCGATTTTCTGCCGGTAAGAAGATGTTTTCAGAAGCCCCTCTTCCCTTCGGTTGGATAAAAACCCGACCTCAACCAGAACAGCAGGGATCAGGGTATTGCGTAAAACAAAAAAGGATGACTTTTTCGTGCCACGGTTTCTCGCTCTCGCCTTGCGGGACAATCCCCTGACAACATAGGATGCCGCAATCCGGGACATGGACCCTTTGTAACCGTAAAGCATATCGGAAAGGGTCTTCTTTAATGCCGGATAACCTTTTTTCATGTTCAGGCTGTTAAACAAAACAACATGATTCTTTTTGCGCTGAGCCTCCCGTTGTCCCTTGATGCCTAATTCCCGGTGCGAAAAGACCTCAACCCCGTGAACACTTTTAACCGGACTGGAATTGGCGTGAATACTGATAAACAGGTCCGCTTTCGAACGGCTGGTTATTTCGGTACGCTGTGCCAGGGAAATAAACTCATCCTGCCGGCGGGTCATCTTGATCTTAAATCCTTCTTGCTCCAAATTCTTGCCAAGCCGTTTGGAAATATCCAGGACAACTCCTTTTTCCTGCAATCCTGTTTTCCCGATGGACCCGGGATCCTTTCCTCCGTGACCGGCATCAATAACAATCTTGTAGAGCAGCTTAAAGGACAGGGGAACCTCTGCTTTCCCGACGATACGCTCAATAACCTTTTTCTCAAAATCCGGCGGGACAATAAGAATACTTCGCTCCCGCGCCACCGGGCCGCTGAGGAGAATTTTTTCGGTTCCCAGGATAACAACATCACTCCCCATAAGCGCCTTGGCCACGCGGTCTCCCTGCCCCAACGTAATCACCAGCGAAACATTGTCCCACTGCCACGGGACATTATGACGCGCGCACACATCCTCAAGATAAATCTTCGTGACAGATGACTCGGGAACCGTTGCACACCCCGCAACAAAAAAAATCAATAAAGCAAAAAAAATGGTGTTATTCTTTTTCATTTTTTTCAAGAATCTTCGGCGTTAAAAAAATCATGTATTCTGTTCTCTCAATAAGCCTGTTCTGACGGCGAAAGGCAAACCCGACCAGCGGAAGGTCGCCGAGGAGAGGAAATTTGGACACCCTCCTGATTTCTCTTTCCTGCATCAGACCGCCGATAACAATGGTCTCATCATCTTTCAGCTTAACGTCAAGGCCGGACGAAGAAAAATAAACAGCATCCTTAGGCTCCCCCGGGGTAAGCTCACGGCTTGTCATCCAACGCAGTTTGGGATCAAGGTTGATGGCCAAAAGTTTACCATCCTGAAAGTGAGGAGAAATCTCTATCTGTATCTCAAAACCGTTCCCGGGCATATGGGCATCCCAAACAATCTTTGCCGCCCGGTCCACACTCGTCCTTATCTTGGGATTAATAAGATCTGTCATGTGCCCGACAACTTCCAATGCCTCCAGCAAGATCACAAAATCCTCGTTTGTTACTGTTCCGAGACTCAATCGCGTATTCCTTTCTCCCCCCTTGCCTGATCGCGACAAATCCAACCGCTCATAATTCGAAACAATAGCCTCCCAGTCAATGCCCTGCTGGTGCTCTTCGTTAAGACGTATCTTGATAAGCCGGGCATCGATAAGCACTTCAGCTTCCCCGAAGGCGGTCCCACTCGACAGGATTAAAAACAAAATGACAATGATACTGCGGTAATTCATATGTTCCCCCTTACCTGAAAACGCGATCATTTACTCTTTATTATACTTGTTTTCGGGATTTCTCCAACTGCTCTTTCATATGTCGTTTGGACAGTCCCGGGATTTGACAACATAAACATAAGGACAGGAATAATCGTCATCGCCCCATTGTACGTGTAATGGGTCACAATGCACGGGAGACTTGATCCGGTCCACGCCCTTAAAAAGGTTAAAACAAACCCCAGAAACATCACCATCGCGATAGCGGCCCAGTCGCCCCAGTACTGATCAAAATGCATCACACCGAATAAAATCGCGATAAAACAAACCGCGAATCCCTTTCCTCTGAATTTTCTGATGACATAAAAGAAGAATCCTCTAAAAATAATTTCCTCAAAAAATGGTGCCAGGAGAACAGCCACCCCGATAAAGGCCGCAAAAACCCACACAGAGGTCGTTGATTCTATCATCCGGCTAAGAGGTGTCACAGGCTGGGATGTCCGGAAGAAGATGATCATAGAAGATACATACGCAAGAATCAATCCGATAACAACCGGCAGGACCACAAGTTTACCCCAGGGCTGATTATGGCGATGTAATCCCATGACCTCCATAAACGGAAGGTCCGGCCATCTTTTCATCATCCGGCAAATCAGGCCGAGCATCAGGAGAAAAGAAAAAAGCGCCACCGTGATCACTTCTGCGAGTTCAGAGCACAGCTGAGGAAAGACAGCCCTTCCCCCTTTGATAAAGAGGACAATCCCCGTCATCCCAAGGAACCACAACAGAACAACACCGAAGGCATCTGAAGCAAAAAACAGATTTTTATCAACACACGGCAACAGTGAGGGTTCCCGCCGGAATATTTCTTTAAACCGGTATCTTTTGACAAGATAAAGGGGAAAGACAAAAACCATAAAAAACAATGACAGATAATCATCCCATGGCTGGGGATCCCGGACAATGCCCGCGATAATAGCCCCTGAGAGGATCAAGCAGATAAGCGCCATGCCCCACAGACAAATCCTTAAAGACAGATCTGAAAAAATCCTGAGAAACAAAACACGGTGTTGTTTCTTAAGGACAGAGACATCAAAATAAATAAATGTAATAACAGGCAGTAAAACAATAGCGGACATAAGATTGTATGATACAATAACAACAGAAAAATGCAAAGAAAATACCCTAAAGCCCGTTTTTTCTCAACGGAAGCGATCATTTTTGTTCTCATAACCATTCTGTCGCTTATTGTTCTTGTGCATCACGTCGATATGACGCCGCATGTTGATCAAGATTTCTTTTTCTCCAGCGATGACCCGAATTATCAGGCAGACGCAGAGATTTCAAAACTTTTTATCCGCAAAGACTCTCAAATCATCATCTCTGTTGCCGGGGATATCTTCTCAGAATCCTATCAGGATAAAATCCGCCATCTGACAAAAATCCTGTCTTCATTCGAACAAGTCAACAGTGTTAAAAGCATTGTCGACGGCCCCAGAAGTCCTTCCGCTGCCCTGAAGAGTCCCTTCTGGCGAAGGACCCTCATTGCCGATAACCGGAAATCATCCAATGTCATTGTGATATTAAATGATGTCTCATCAGAAGACTTAATCCCCAAGATTGAACATCTGATTACGGCTTTGCACTCGAAAGATTTCCACATCCGGGTTTCCGGGTTTCCGTACATTATTGAACTGATCCGCCGCAACCTTCTAGACGATTTAAACACCTTCAGTCTCCTGGCCCTTATTCTTTTTAGTACCGCTGCCATAATGATTTTTCATTCCTGGCGGATTCTTCTCGGGATGATTGTGACCTGCGTCAATGCCGGGGCCTATTGCTTTATGATCAACCAGCTTCTCGGGATAAAGATTGGTATTCTCACCGCTAATCTGGCAACTATTGTTTCTGTTTTGACACTCTCCCATATTGTGTTCCTGACTTTTAATTGGAAACATTTTTATCATCCCGGTTCTCCGCATAACCAGCATACCGCTGTGGAGAAGGCCATTGAATCAACCATCTCCGCTTCCTTCTGGAGTATGCTCACAACTCTTTTAGGTTTCATCAGCCTGTTATTTGTTCAGGCCAAACCTTTACGGGAACTGGGCATCTGCGGAGCCATAGGGACCGTCATGGCTTTTCTGGTGACATACGGCATTTATCCGGCATTTCTGCGTTTGAAAAAATTATCCCCCGAGTGGGTGGAAAAACAGACAAACAGTTTCTGGCATAAGACCTTTCGCCGTTTTGAAAAAAATCACAGCATTGCTGTCATAGGCATTGCGTTGATTATTCTCATAACCTCCCCGGGTTTATGGCGTCTGAATACCGACCCCAGTCTTTTTTCATTTTTTGCCAAAGACAGTGAAATAGTAAACGGCTTGGAATACATCGACAAAAACGGGGGGAGTTCTCCTTTGCTGCTCGTTCTCAAAGACCATCGGGGCCGGACGCTGAATACAAAAAGAATTTTTTGGCGGTTATGGCGCCTACAGGAATCCCTGGAAAATCATCCGGATGTCGGGACCATCATCTCCCTGCCAACGCTCATGGCAGAGGGAAGAAGAGTCCATTTCAGTTTTCTCTTGTCTTCCGAAGGTTTATTGGAAAGGATGGAGCAAGACCGCTACGACCGCATCGCTTCCAGTTTTATCACTTCCGACAGAAAGCTCGGTCTGTTTTTCATCAGAATGAAGGAAGAAGGGCGTACACTGCACCGTCTTGAGGTCGTCCAACAACTCAAAGACATCATCCGTTCCCACCAGTTTGTTCCGCATCTCGTAGGCGGAATTTACGCTTTACAGGGAAAATTCTCTCAACATATCGCCACGAGCCTTATCTACGGCCTGGGCCGGCTCATCTTCGTTTTTATGATCATTGCGTTCATAACGTCCCTTTCCATAAGAATCGGTCTCGCCATGACCCTGAGCATCAGTATTGTTCCGTTATGTATTTTAGGATGTGTGGGTTATTTCAAGGTTCCTCTCGATATGATCTCAGCCCCGGCAGCCAACGTGGCCATTGCGATGGGTATTGATGCGATGATCCACATGGTCCATGCTTACAGGCGCCTGGAACATACAGGGAAACATCATTGGAATGACTGGGTCAAGGTAAGACGGAAGATGTGGGAACCGGTCATGACATCCATGTTTATCGTCAGCGCGGGATTCGGAATATTCTTCTTCTCGTCTTTTCCTCCCACACACCGTTTTGGCGGCTCTATCGTCCTGGGAACGATCGTCTCGGCCATAACCGCCCTGTTTATCTTTCCTTTACTCGCCAAAAAACAGAAATAAGAAAAGGGGGCGGATTTATTTAAATAAATCCGCCCCCTTCTTGATTAACGTACTTTTTCTTTATGACTTTACGACATTTTGGGCTTGTTCACCTTTAGGACCATTCGTAATTTCAAACTCAACCGCCTGGCCTTCGTCTAAAGATTTGTAGCCATCACCCTGGATTTCACTGTGATGAACAAATACATCCTGACCGGACTCCGGAGTAATAAAACCATACCCTTTTTGGTTACTGAACCATTTGACTGTTCCTTTTACCATTCTCTGCTACCTCCTTTTAACAAATCCCCAACAACACTCATATTTAAATAAACTATGCACCATTTTCCTTTCTTTGTCAAATAAAATATTCTTTAAAAAGAAAGCCGTTACGGTTACGTAACGGCTTCTTGTCCTTGGTTGCGGGGCCAGGATTTGAACCTGGGGCCTTCAGGTTATGAGCCTGACGAGCTACCGGGCTGCTCCACCCCGCGATTTCTGAATCAAAATTTTGGTACGCGGCACGCTTACGCGCCCGCGATATTACTCCTCCATGATCGGCATGATTTTGTACACGACTTCGCCTTCACGGATCAATCCCATTTTCTCACGGGCGACCTTATCTAATTATACAGGGTCTTCTTCCAGCAAACGTCTTTCTTCGCTAAGCTTGACCCTCTTGTCTTTGAGAAATTGAATCTGACGGTCATACTCCACGCTTTTCTGCCTGAGATCCTGCATCTTTGTGTACGAAGGCAAAAAAATTATCAAAACAAAGAGCGCAATAATAAACAGCCAAAAGGCATTTTTAAGCATGCTTTAATGTATTTTGCCCCAAAGCGGGCCGGCATACACAGCCTTTTCGCCTAATTCTTCCTCAATGCGTAAAAGCTCATTGTATTTTGCCAGACGGTCCGTACGGGAAAGCGATCCGGTTTTAATCTGCCCCACACCGGTGGCAACCGCCAAATGGCTGATCGTCGTATCCTCTGTCTCCCCGGAACGGTGAGAAATGATGGCGGTGTATTTATTTTCCTTGGCTAAGCGAACCGTATCCAGAGTTTCCGACAGACTCCCGATCTGATTCACCTTAATGAGAATCGAATTGGCGACATTCTTCTTAATCCCCTCTTTCAACCTCTTCACGTTGGTGACAAAAATATCGTCACCGACAAGCTGGATATTGCCTCCGATTTTATCGGTCATGGCTTTCCACCCTGCCCAATCATCTTCATAAAGGCCGTCCTCAATGGAGATCAGCGGATATTTTTTAATGATCCCGGCATAAACATCAATCATCTCTTCGGCCGTAATTTCTTTGCCGTTGTAGAGGTATTTCCCGTCTTTGTAAAATGACGAAGCCGCCGCATCAAGAGCGATAAAGACATCCTTATCCGTCTTGTACCCGGCCTTTTCAATCGCCTCCATAATAAGGAGAAGAGCCTCTTCATTGTGGGCCAGATTGGGAGCAAACCCCCCTTCATCCCCGACAGAGGTGGAAAGTCCCTTAGCCTTTAAAATCGCCTTAAGATTGTGAAAGATCTCGACTGCCATGCGAAGGGCCTCACGAAAGGTGGGAGCCCCTAAGGGCGCGATCATAAATTCCTGGATATCCAGATTATTGTCAGCGTGGACACCGCCGTTGAGGATATTCATCAGCGGCACCGGTAATATTTTGGCATCCTCCCCGCCTAAGTAACGGTAAAGCGGCACCCTTTCTTCGGCAGCTGCTGCCTTGGCTGTGGCCAGGGAAACCCCTAAGATCGCGTTGGCCCCGAGATGCCCTTTATTGTCACTGCCGTCTAACTGCAGAAGTATTTTGTCAATGTCCTTAAAATCCGCTTCCTTACCAATAATATTTTTGGCCATGACAGTGTTGACATTCTCAACGGCCTTTGTCACACCCAGCCCCATGTATTTGGATTTATCATTGTCGCGCAATTCAACAGCCTCGTGTTCTCCTGTTGAAGCGCCGGAAGGAACAGCCGCACGGCCCATGGCACCGGATTCTAAAGTGAGGTCAACTTCAACGGTAGGATTGCCGCGGGAATCCAGGATCTGGCGAGCCTTGACTGCTTTAATATTGGACATGCGTATCCTTTTGAATAAAAAAACCTGAATGATTATGTTAAATAATTATGTTGAAAGAAAATAACATAGTTTACTTTTGAAGTCAAGGAGTATTGCACGCCCACGCTTTTATGGTATACTTTAGGCATGAAAAAACTTTTCATCTTTATTAAAATCCATTGGGTGAAGGCCCTGCTGCTCTCCATCGCTTTGGTTGTCCTTATTGCCTCTTTCATCTTCGTTAAATACTGCGTTGTGAACTTTTTTACCATGGAAGAATTCAGCCGCAAACAAATCGCCGGGCAGATGGCCCTGCTTTTGCCGATGTTTGTCATTGTTCACCTGGTGTCTTTGCCGATCATGCTGGGCATGCAGTATTACTTTATGCAGGGCGGGGGGCTGGGCCGTGTGAGCATTGAAAAATCAAAACCCAACATCAAATGGAATGAAGTCATCGGGCTTGAAAACGCGAAGAAAGAGGCCTGGGAACTCGTCAAACTCCTTAAAGACCGCGCCCTTCTTAAAGCCATCGGAGGCAAAATCATCAAAGGAACCATGATGATCGGCCCCCCGGGCTGCGGAAAGACCTATCTCGCCAAGGCGATTGCCACCGAATGCGGCCTTCCCTTATTACCGACCGTGGGAAGCGAATTCGTGGGCATGTTTGTCGGGCAGGGTACCGCCCGGATGAAATCGCTGTTTAAACAGGCGCGGGCACTGGCCCAGCTTGAAGGCGGCTGTATTATTTTCATTGATGAAATCGACTCTTTCGCCCGGCC
This sequence comes from uncultured bacterium, assembly GCA_965371485.1. GTDB lineage: Bacteria > Omnitrophota > Gorgyraeia > Zapsychrales > JANLHA01 > CBDUYP01. Next base: position 826 of record CBDUYP010000005.1, on the reverse strand, counting down.
GCGCAGCGCCGATACCGGCTACGGCGGGCAAATGAGCCAGAATGCCACCATCAACCAATTCCTGACAGAGATGGACGGCCTGCGTAATACAGAAAACAATATTGTTGTCATCGCCGCCACCAATGTCCCGGAGCATGAACTGGATACCGCGATCATGCGCGCCGGACGGTATGACAGAAAAATTCATGAAACAAAACCTAATCTTAAAGAAAGAGAAGATACGTTTAAATTTTATCTCTCAAAAATCAAGACGGACTCATCCATCAATGCCAATGTCCTGGCCCGCAAAACCGTGTGGTTCTCGCCGGCAGACATCGACAGCATGGTCAGAGAGGCCGGCCTTTTTGCCATACGTGAATCGCGGGATATTATTAGCATGAAAGACCTCTCCTCGGCTTACGAAAGAGTGGCCTTCGGACACAAGTCAAACATCACATTGTCGGACAAAGAAAAATTGTGGACAGCTTACCATGAAACCGGCCACGCGCTTCTTTACTACCTTGTTCACCCCACCGACGATGTCATGAAGGCATCGGTCATTCCCCACAGTGGAAGCTTAGGCTACGTCTTTGCCCGGCCGAGTGAAGAACTGCATTGTCCCGACCGCGACTACATGCTCGCCGACATTAAAGTCAGCATTGCCAGTTACGTTGTTGAGAAAAAGAAATTCTCAAAAACAAGCGGCGGCGTCGGCGGCAGTCCCAACTCTGATTTTGCCCAGGCCCTGCGCCAGGCATACCGCATGGTTTACAGCTACGGCATGGGAAAGTCCGGGGTGATCGGAGACTTCGCTTCCTTCATCCAGCATCCTTACGGGGCATCTCCC
>CBDUYP010000004.1:0-22085 GCA_965371485.1 uncultured bacterium | reverse complement strand
TTTAAATGACGCAACCTGCACCGTATAAATCTGCTCGGAATTTTTTTCAAGGGTCATCTTTCCCCGGCCGGCAACCGTGAAAACAGGGGTCAGAACAACTTTCTTCTTAGGCACCTCAGATGACTGTGCCCGTGAGGGTGCCTGTACCTGTACCCGGGAGGGTACTTGTGCCCGCGAGGGTGCCTGGCGAGAAGAAATCTCTGTCCTTTTTCCCCTCTCAACACCCATGGAAAAAGACACCACCATACTCATAATAATAACAACACCCAAAACAATCAAATTTTCCAACGGAAGCATTAAGTTTATTCGTCTACTTGTGGCGGGACCCCTCGCCGTTGGCGGGGTACCCGTGAAGGTGCCTGTGCCCGTATTTTCAACAGGACATTCTGTTTTTCCGGAGAATAACTCAAACTGAGATTGTTTATTGCGCGAAGTTTTCATGGATATAAAAATGTGGAATGCTTCGCATTCCATGAGGGAATTATTTTAGAATTCCGATGCTATAAATACGTATGCGGGTATTTATATCTACTATTATAAGTATATTACTATATCTTACTCAAGTAGTTTTTGAATTTTCTTTGCTTGTAGAGATCGCAGAAGGCCTCGACCACATGGGGATCAAACTGTGTTCCGCTATTGCGCTTAAGTTCACACAACGCCTGGCTGATGGTCAATTTATCTTTATAAGGCCGTCCCTTTATCATAACCTCAAAGGCCTCCACAACAGCCATAATGCGCGCTCCCTGAGGAATCTGTTCCTTTTTAAGCCCGGAAGGATAACCCGTCCCATCATATTTTTCACGATGATATAAAATAATCGGCAATACGGGCTTTAAGAATTCCACAGGACGGATCAGTTCGACACTTTTTGCAGGCAGATCACGGATAACTTTAAATTCTTCAGGGGTTAATTGGCTTCTTTTAGCGAGGATCTCATAAGGCACATCAACCGCGCCCGCGTCATGTAAAACACTGGCATAATAAAGACATTCAAGCCCATGTTGCCCCACGTGCAACTTCTGGGCCAGACATTTCATAATATTAAAATAAACCGGGGTATGCTTGGAGGCCCAATGGCCCCGCTTACCGAGTAATTTGTCAATGAACTTAATACTGCTGATAATCGTCTTTTGCTGTTGCTCGTATAATTGTAAATTTTTTATTGCCGTGACAGCCTGTTCCGCAAAGACAGCCAGCATTTCACGGGAAAATTCCGTAAACGGCGGTTCCTTTTTTTCTCTGCGTATCACAATGGCGCCGACATTATCATCCGCAACTAAAGGAAGGCCGATCATCCGTTTATCAAAAACCGCATTTCCTTTAATGACGTTCTTCTCTCTTTCGGTTATATTCGCAAAATCTTTCTTCTTATCGAACAAAATATTAATCCTGTTGTTAAAGACAGCGATTAAAATGATTTTCTTTTTCTCGGGATCCAGAATAAAAACACTTGCCGCGTCCGCCTCAATAAATTGACACAACAGCCGCGTCAATCTTAATGAAAGCTCTCTGACGTTGTAGGTGGAATTCACAAGCCGGTAAACCATGTGAACCGCCGAAAGTATCAGCCGGTATTTCTTCGGCAGTGTTTTGTCTGTTATTTTTTTACGCATAGGTGTCTCTATAAGGATCAAAGAATTTCTTTTGCTCGTCAAGGGCAAAACGATCTGTCATTGAAGCGATATAGTTGCAGATAATCTCATACCGATTCTTTTTCGTATGCTTCACATCCCGAGGATAAACATCGTAAGGCAATTGATCCGGTTCTTCCAGATAAGCATCAAAAAGATCATGAATAATCCGCTGCGCCTTTGATGTCATGCGCACAACACGATAGTGACGGTATAATTTCTTATTTAATAAATCCTGCAGATAATCTCTTTCCGAGGCCATGGTTTTGCTAAAACCAACAACCGTATGTTTGCACGCCTTAACCTCTGCCGACGAGCGAAAACGCAATTCTTCCAGACGTTTATCTGTCGAGGAGAGAAGATCCTTAATCTGCATGTCAATAAGCTGTTTTACGACTTGATACCGCAGCATCTCGCGGCTATCGTGATCAATGGAACCCTCGAGATTTTTGAGCGCCTTTTGCCAAAGGTGACTCTCCATCAAATCATTTTCGTGAATGCATCCCGACATAAGCCCGTCATCAATATCATGATTTAAATAAGCCAGGGAATCGGCAAAATCAACAACCTGGGCCTCCAGCGTCGGCCCCTCCTTAAAATAGCCTTTCGTATTGGCCGGTAAATCATACGCGGTCTTGTGTTTCAGAATCCCGACGAGGACTTCCCGCGAAAGATTCAAGCCGTCAAAATCCGGATACCGTTTTTCATGTTTTGAAACAATCTCGAAACTCCGCCGGTTGTGATTGAATTCTCCCAGGTTGCCTTTGCGCATGATGGCATTGAGGGCTTTCTCTCCGGCATGTCCGAAAGGCGGATGCCCCAGGTCATGAGCCAGGGCAATGGCTTCAATCAAATCTTCATTCAACCGCAGGGCACGGCCGATGGTGCGCCCGATCTGGGCTACTTCGAGGGTATGAGTTAATCGCGTGCGGTAATAATCCCCTTCAAAAATAACAAAAACCTGTGTCTTGTATTCCAACTTCCTGAAGTGAGAACTATGGATAATGCGGTCACGGTCCCTCTGATAACATGTACGCACCGCGTGCTTCGGTTCAGGATACTGACGCCCCCCGGAATCCCTGCTCTTCATGGCATAAGGGGCCAGGATTTCCCCTTCTAACGCTTCACTATCCTCCCGTGTCCGCATTGTTTATCTGCTTCTTTTCTGCGCGCTCATTAAAAGTTTATGCAATGCCGACAGAGACTGCGGCACAACTTTCATATTACCGACGGCCGGCATAAAATTAACATCCCCTTTCCAACGGGGAACAATATGAATATGCAAATGCCCGGGAAACCCCGCCCCTGCGACTTTTCCAAGATTGATGCCGATGTTGTATCCGTGAGGATGCAAAACTTCATCTAAAAGATTTTTTGTATGACTTAAAAGCTCCCACAAATCCTCACCCTCTTTTTTGCGCAATTTGGTAAAATCATTGACATGCCGGTGCGGTAAAACCAGCACATGGCCGTTGTTGTAAGGATAGAGATTAAGGACCGCGAAACTATATTGTGTGCGGATAAAAATAAAATTCTTTCTATCTTTCTTTTCCTTATTGATCCGGCAAAAGACGCACCCTTTACGCTTAGCGATCAATTCTCTGACATATTTTACCCGCCAGGGGGCCCAGAGTCTTTCCATTTTAACTTTTCACCTTTACGATTTTCCCGGAAATCCCCTTGTCGGATATCTCCAGGATTCCATAGGAACAAAAAGGCGCGAACACCTCGTCATTGGGACTGCCGGGATTAAAATATAAAACATTCCCTATCTTTTCGTTTAACGGAGCATGCGCATGTCCGAAGACAATAGCATCCACCTTGTCATTCTTGAATTCGGCTTTCACCTTGTCCATCAGCATCTCCTTTGCCCCTCCCCCGTGGAACACTCCGATCCGAAAAGAGCCGCACTGCAATATCTCCCGTTGCGCAAGACGTTGATAGATATCAAGATCATCCATATTCCCGCAAACACCCTTGACCTCTTTTATTTTCGCCAGGGCATCATAAACCGTTTTATCACAAAAATCGCCTGCGTGAATGATTAAATCCACTTTCTTGAAATCATCAATCATCTGTTGAGGGAGTTCTTTGGAATGTGTATCCGAGACAACGCCGATTTTCATAAAAATGGATGCCTGACCGTTTTGCCGGGGCAAGTCAACAAACGATATACGGTTTGTCGTATAAATTTAATAATGTATTCAATTCGCCTTCATTCCAAATCCACATCCGTTCCTGCAATGCCCGAACCCTAGCATTTTCATCAATATCCGAAAGTGAAATCAGAATGCATTTTTGCGGTCTTTGCGGTAATTTCTTTGACTCCGTTACAATCGTATTAATATCATTTTCGCAAATGGTTGCTGTCTTTAACACAATAAACCAATCCCCCTGCGACGTTGAAGCCCTGATCGCGTCAAGATATTCCTGGGAACCTTTTCTCCCCTTTTTAGGGACAATCTCCCGGAACAGAGGCAGCTTATACCGCCGCCCATTAATAAAAAAAGCCTCATCTTCAAAGCAGTGAAATAATTCGATAACGCGGGAGGATAAATCCTTTTGCAAATTCGTGTTAAAGGTCTCCATGGCCCGGTTTAATTCTTCGTGAAACTGTTTCTTTTGCTTATTCGAATCAAGATCAATCGCCTTGCGCCTTTTCTGAAAGATATACTTTATCCAATATTTCAGCAATCGGTCCTTCAAATAGTAAAAACTCCCGTTCTTAACAACAACACCCATCTCCACGAGACGATTGACCTTTGTCGTCATGAAACCCTGTTTGACACCCACGCTCTGGGCCAACTCCCGAACCCTGTGCTTGCCCATCGACAAGACAATTAAGGTCGAAGACGCAATAGGATTCCCCTTCCCCGAACAGATCTTCGTCATAATCAGATCAAAATGACGGCTCAATATTCCCCAGGGATGGAATAAAACATTTTCCATCGCCTGCGTCAACAAAGGTTTAAAAATTTCATTTTGCTTATGCACAGCCTTCAGGTGCATTAACTCCTGGCAAATGAGCTGCAGATACAAGGGATGACCACCAGTAAAATCAATAAGGAAATCCTGTAATGGTTTCCCTATGCGGACATCCTTTAAATGGAATTCGATAAATCCCTGACTTGTCTTGGGGTCAAAAGGATCGATGTGAATGAGCTCAAAATTACCGAATAAAAGAGACAATTTCTCCGATAATATCTTTTTGGCTGCGCCCGGCAGGGAACTGACGAAGACATAAAGACACCGTTTTTGTGTCATGATTCTTTTCCCGATCTCCTGAAAGATCCCCGGGACGGCAAGTTCTTCGAAATCATGAAACTCATCCAGGACGACCAGACAAAATTTATTGGATTCTTTGGCAAAGACCTGCGGCAGCGAAATGATCTCACGATAAAATTCGGCTATCCTGCCATGAGACATGTGAGATTGGATTTTTTTGATGGCCTTGACGGTTTGAGGAAGGAGGTCTTTGGTACTTTCGATGAGAAGATTAATATCATCATGGAGCGCAAGTTTTTGTGCTTTTGAAAAATTGTAAAGGATGCTTGCGACGTATCGATGATAGACATAATTAAGGTCCTTGCTCTCTAAATCCAGATAAATTGTTATGATATCGTTATCATCCAGATCAGAAATGAATTTCCCAAGGATGGCGCTCTTACCGGTGTAATACTCTCCCAAAAAGGCAATATTCTGCCGGTACCCTTCCTTAAGGTCGAGAACACGCCGTTTGAGCAAATCCAAAGTTGACCTGCGGCCGTAAAACTTATCAAATTCCATATCTATTAATGGGGCAAATAATAAAGCGGATTGTCCGCCCGCCCGTTCTTTCTGATTTCAAAATGCATGAAGGTTGGATTGCCGTTTCTACCGACCTGCGCGATCCTTCCCCCTTTAAAGACAAGGTCTCCTAATCCGACCAAAAGCTTTGCATTCTGCGAATACACCGAGAGATATCCGTCTAAATGATCCAGGATAATGGTATAAGCATACCCCGTGAGATAGTCTGCAAAAACGACCCTGCCCTCTCGTGAAGCCTGAACCATCTGTCCTTCTTGAGCTTGTATCCCGATCCCTCGATTGGAATAGGGGCCTCTTTGCTCTCCGAAAAAATTAAGGATCTTTCCTTTAACCGGCCAACTGAATTCCTCTTTGTTCGGGTCATCCCTGACAGGATCGATCTCTTTGACCTCATCGGCCCCCGGAATAAAGACCAATTGATTCTTTTTAACATACGCGGCATTGGGAATATGATTGCTCGTAACAATATCGTCAATGGTGACACCATACGTCTTGGCGATACGCCAAATTGTTTCACCGTCTTGAACCTTATGGTAAATCCCTTTTGTCTTCCATCCCTTGTCCGGTCTTCCGACATATTTCGTTGTGCCGCATCCGGCGGCAAAAAAAACAATAACCAGCAACCCCAAAATACATGGAGCGAGGGACGGGAATCGAACCCGCGTACCCAGCTTGGGAAGCTGATATTCTACCATTGAATCACCCTCGCGAAAATTGCGTCTTCCCTAATATTCTTTTAAACTCTCCTGCGGCCTGCCCGACATGATCGGCAAGACAAATCGCGCGCGTCAGGGCAACTCTTTTAACTCCAAGTCCCTGGATCCGCTTGATATTCGAAAGATCAATCCCTCCGATGGTAAATACAGGGATCTTGATTTTCTCAACAACCTGCGACAGCAATTCTAAATTCATGGCACAACGATCCGGCTTTGTTAATGTCTTAAACACAGAACCAAATCCGATATAATCCGCCCCGGATCTTTCGGCCTTGCGGGCGTGCTCCATGCTCTGACAGGATACACCGATGATTTTCTTTTTTCCTAACATTTCTCTGGCGGCTTCCATCGGAACATCCTCCTGGCCGAGATGAACGCCGTCAGCACCGGCGGCTATGGCCCAATCAACACGGTCATTGACAATAAGCGGGATTCTTCCGTTTAAATATTTTAAGACGCATTGTAAAAATCCCAACGCATCCCGCGTTACCCCTGCTTTGTCACGCAATTGTACTATATCGACTCCACAGCGTACAGACTCTTTTAATATTTCAAATAGCCGGTCATAATCATGAAGCTGCGTATCTAAAATAAGATACAACCGCGCGTCTTTCACAGACGATTTCACAATCTTACAATCTCTTTTTCCAGGGCATATGTCTCATACCGCAGCCGTTTGATGTCTTGTGATGCTTTCCTGTCGACCAACTTGGTAAATTCTTCCAAAACCCTTAACGATTCTTTGACCCTTTGTGAATTGGCATAAAATATGTCATCGGCGTTGCTGCGCCGGAATTCCGCCAAAGAAGATTTCCTACCGACATCCCCTTTAATATCCCGTGCCTGAATAATCTTAACAATATGCCGTTTTGCGATCGCCTCTGTCAACCGGTGTCTGATATCCTTGTACTTTCGCGTGGCAACTTTTCTGTTGTGAAGAAAACGGCAGATATCTTCGCAAACCCTTAAACCTTCCTTGGCACGGTTAAAATTAGCATCAACAATACGATACAAATTAAGCTCGGCCTGCGGCCTCGCAACTAATTTGCGAGTCGCGTTAGGAATTTCAAAGAAATTCCTATGCTTCAAATTTTTATCAGCTACTTTAGACACTTCTTTTTAATGGACCTGACGATATTCGTTGTTGAAAATTTCGGGATGTACCGGATCAGCTCAACCTTTCCGCCGTTCTTTTTAACGATATCGCTTCCCACGACCCCTTTCCCTTTCCAATCAGCGCCTTTGATCAGGATATCCGGCCTGAGTGCCTGAATTAACTGATAGGGCGTTTCTTCATCAAAAATCGTCACATAATCAACACAACTCAAGGCCGCCAGTACAATTGCCCGCGTGCGCTGGGAATTGATAGGCCGCCCTTGCCCCTTTATCTTTCTTGTGGAGGTATCACTGTTCAATCCGACGATGAGAATGCGGTCTTTTCTTTTTGCGGCCTCCAGATAACAAACATGCCCAAAATGCAAAATATCAAAACACCCGTTAGTAAAGGTAATCTTTTTCCCCTTGCCCCGCCACTTCGCGAGATGACGTTTTAACCCTAAGGTCTTAACAATTTTTTTCTTCGAATTCATTCTCAACAAGCTCACAAATACAATGCACCACACAACTATGGGATTCCTGAATGCGCGCCGTTACCTTCGACGGCACGATGATGTTGATATCCGCCAAAGAAGCCAGCGCTCCGCCACCGTTGCCCGTTAACACAATCGTTTTCATCTCCCTAACCTTAGCCAGCTTGATCGCCTCAATCACATTTTTGGAATTCCCGCTGGTTGAAATCCCGATGGCAACATCTCCCTTGGACCCCAAGGCTTCGAGCTGTCGCGCAAAAATAACATCAAAACTGTAATCATTCCCCAACGCCGTGAGGGCCGAGGTATCTGTGGTCAACGCAATGGCCGGCAGGGCTCTTCGCTCTTTCTGAAAACGACCGATCAATTCGGCAGCCATATGCTGGCTGTCCGCGGCTGACCCGCCGTTACCGAAAATAAGAACCTTACCGTTTCCCTTAAAGGATTTTGTGATCTCTTCGGCCGCCTGAGCGATGGCCTTTAGATTATGTTTAAGTGTTTCCTCTTTGACAGCAACCGATTCCTTGAAAATATCTTTAATGCGTTCTTGCATAAATGAAGCTCCCGATTTACCCGGCAAAGAAGACCGAGGCGGTTTTGTACAAATCCATATCAATGGTCTTGCGTTTTTCAACGGCTGCCAAGATATCCACGGAGTGCAATTTATTCCCGCGCAAACTCACCATCTGTCCGAATTTACCTTCCTGCACAAGTTCAACAGCTTTGATCCCAAACCGCGTACCGATAAGTCTGTCATACGCCGTCGGAGTCCCCCCCCGCTGAATATGCCCTAATACGCTGACGCGTGTTTCATAACCGGTTTTTTCCTCAATGGCTTTAGCGACCACCTCCCCGATATCCCCGAACCGTCGGCGTCCCAAATCACGGATGACCGCGTCCTCTTTCCCGTCACCTTCAACCATCGCTCCTTCCGAGACCACGATGATGCTGAATGTCTTGCCGCGTTTATGCCGACTCTTGATTTCATCACAAACCTTTTCCAAATTCACAGGTATTTCAGGAACCAAAACAACATCCGCGCCGCCGGCTATTCCCGCCTGCAGGGCGATCCATCCCGTGTAACGCCCCATCACCTCGATGACCATGATACGATGATGACTTTCAGCCGTTGTATGCAGCCGGTCGATACATTCGGTGGCAATATTAACAGCGGTGTCAAACCCGAAGGCATAATCCGTTCCCGAAAGGGCATTATCAATGGATTTGGGCACGCCCACAACTTTAATATGTCCTTCCTTGTGAAGGGCCAAAGCAATCTTGAGCGTCTCCTCTCCCCCGACGGCAATCAAGGCATCCATACCGCTGCGTTTGTAATTTTCCGCGATTTTTTTAACCTGCTCCGGATCCTTAAGAGGGTTAATCCGGCTCGTTCCTAAAACCGTCCCCCCTTTGTCAAGGATCCCGGAGGTCAACCGGACATCCAGGATACGCGTATCATTATTAACCAATCCCAGCCAGCCATTCTTAACACCTGTGACCACATATCCTTCCTGAATACCCTTACGGACAACGGCACGGATCACCGAATTTAAACCCGGACAATCCGCGCCTCCTGTAAGAACTCCGACTTTCTTCACAAAAATTCTCCCCTCATTAACGAAAAGACCACCCCTTAAGCCCGATATCCCGGAAAAGGCACTATCGGTTCAGAAGCCGGCGCAGGTTCTTCCTTATCTTTAATCTTCTTCTGACGTGCTGTGCTTTTATCCGAAATAATCCTGATGATATCGACGCGGACAACAATGGGTTCCTCAACGCCGATGGCATCCTGAATTCTTCTCTTTACCAATTCCTGAATCCTCGCGGTCATCTCGGGAATATTTCCCTCCGCGTTAAGCACTAACCTGGCTTTAATCTCAAACCCTTTTTTCCCGGCTGTAACGGAAGAACGCACTTCCCTGATCTCAGGAGTCTTGGCAATGACCCGCTGGACCAAATCTTCCAGTACCGTCAATGAAACCGTGACACGCCCTCCGGGATTATCAAAGGCAATCGTCTTGTCCCTTTTCTGCGTCCCGGAAATGGCCCTGGCATAGATAAAATTCTTCAACAAAATCACCACGGCAATTATTCCAAAAATTCCCCGGATTTTCGGGTCAGAATAAATGACGCTCAGGGTATTGACCACTTCCTGTAAAGAAATCCAATTCAATACAAAGAGAAGCATAAAACACCCTAAAAATAACGTTGTGACCATGTAAAATAAAACACCCAAACGAATCATGATCTTCATGATTTCCCCCTCTCTATCCCCTGGATATCAACATTGACATCCTTCAAATCAATGTCAGCGGTTTTCCCGATGGCTTCCTGGACAACCTTTTGTGTTTGTCTGGCAATACCCGGGATGTTAATCCCGTACCGGACACGAATCTTCACATCAACGGTGACCTGGTTATTTTTATCCACATGAATCGAAATCCCCGGATAATTTTTATCCCCCAGCAAATCTCTCAAATTCCCGGTAAAATTCCGGGGAACAGGGATGGCCCCCTCAACCTCGCGGATCGCACAAAACGCGACTTGCGCCAGTACCTTCTTGTGGATCTTGATCGAGCCTAAATCAATGTTGTCGGATTGTTTCACGACTCTCCCTTTGAAAACTCATTTTCCATAAATCTTTTCAAGAAAATGAGTCGAAACCTTTCCCCGCACGAACGCCGGGTGATCAAGGATTTTCCTGTGAAGACCTATTGTTGTTTTAATAGGACCGACATAAAATTCTTCCAATGCCCTGCGCATGGTTTTGATCGCGTCTAAGCGCGTCTTTCCGTGAACAATTAACTTGGCAACCATAGAATCGTAAAACGGACTGATCTTGTAACCCGGATAAATGTGTGTATCGACTCTGACACCAAAGCCGCCCGGAAGATTTAATTCTTCAACCTGCCCGGGAGACGGAATAAAATTATTGTCCGGGTCCTCGGCATTGATCCGGCATTCGATCGCTGCCCCGTTCATTTTAACGTCACTCTGTTTGATCTTCATTTTTTCACCCGCTGCAACGCGAATCTGCTCCTTAACCAGATCAATGCCTGTGACCATCTCCGTGACGGGATGTTCAACCTGGATACGGGTGTTCATTTCCATAAAATAAAATTTATTACCGGAATCCAATAAAAACTCAACAGTGCCGACACCCTGGTAATGCACGGCCTTGGCCACTTTGACAGCCATGTCTCCCATGGCCTTGCGGAGTTTACCCGTGAGTCCGGGCGACGGAGATTCTTCGAGAAGTTTCTGGTGCCGCCGTTGAATACTGCAATCCCGTTCGCCCAAATGAATGACATGATCATGTTGATCCGCCAATATCTGAAACTCGACATGACGCGGATCCTCGATGTATTTTTCAATGTAAACCTGCGAATTTCCGAAATTGGCTTCCGCTTCCTGCTGCGCCATGGTCATCGAACTTGTCAGGCTCACGTCATTGTGACAAACACGCATCCCCTTTCCCCCGCCTCCGGCAGCAGCCTTGATGATCAAAGGGTATTTAATCTTTTTCGCGACAGCAAGAGCTTCCTGCTGATCTTTGACAACACCTTTACATCCGGGAATCAAAGGGATCCCGACCTTGCGCATGCTTTCTCTCGCCTGAATCTTATCCCCCATCAGGCGGATCGTTTCCGGCGTGGGGCCGATAAAAGTAATCTTACACGATTCGCAGATTTCCGCGAAATGGGCATTTTCGGCGAGAAAACCGTAACCGGGATGAATGGCCTCCACATCCATGATTTCCGCGGCGGAAATGATGGCAGGGATATTCAAATAACTGTCAAGACTGGAGGCCGGCCCGATACAAACGGCTTCATCGGCGAAACGGACATGCAAAGAGCTGTGATCCGCCTGTGAATAAACAGCAACGGTCTGAATATTCATCTCCCGGCAGGCGCGAACAATCCGTAAGGCAATCTCCCCGCGATTGGCTATGAGAATCTTGGAAAACATCGCTACACCGGTTCCACGACAAATAAGGTCTGTCCGAACTCGACGGGTTCGGCATTGTCAACGACCGCTTCAACAACTTTTCCCTTAATTTCCGATTTGATTTCATTCATAAGTTTCATGGCTTCAATAATACAGACAACCTGTCCGACCTCGATGATTTGCCCTATTTCCACAAACAGCGGCGCCTCCGGAGAGGGAGCGCGATAAAATGTCCCGACCATCGGAGAGGGGATTTCCTGGGTTGTTTTTTGTGAACTTTTGGCCGCGGCTGCGGCCGCGACGCCTGCATCGGGCGCGGCGTGTGACCCCACAGGAGGTTCAATGGGTTGACCATCAAGGGATGCTGTCACGCCGGAGGAAGTCTTGCGCAGTTTGAGTTTTGATCCCTCGCGCTCGACCTCGATTTCCGCCAGTTTATTCTCATTCATCAAATTGATGATTTCTTTAATCTCTTTAAGATTCATGACTTCACCCTTTCGACATATTGGCCCGTTCGTGTATCAATTTTAACTGTGTCGTCGATATTAATAAAAAGCGGGACTTGTATCCCTGCCCCTGTTGCAATCTTGGCCGGCTTGGTGCCTGCCTTGCTTGAGTCCCCCCGCAGTCCCGTATCTGTCTCGGCAATCCTGGCTTCGATAAAATTAGGTAAAATAACTTTAAGAATTTTATGATTCATCGCTAACCCTGTGACCGTGAGATTTTCCAACAAAAACCCGGGGACATTCCCGAGATCATCCCGGGAGACAACCACCTCTTCATAAGTCGTATGATCCATAAAATGAAACGTCTCTCCATCCCGGTAAAGATACTCCAATTCCTTCTCTTCTAAGGAGACATCTTCGAGTTTGTCCGCTGTCTTAAAGGTTTTTTCAATAAAAGAATTAGTCTTAATGTTATTTAATTTCACTCTGACAAAGGCGCTTCCCTTGCCGGGTTTGACATGCTGGTATTCATTGACCAAATAGAGCGCGTGGTTGATTCGAATGGCCATTCCTGAAGTGATTTGATTGATTGTTATTGTCATGCGCCGCGGCTTAAGACCTCACACCCGTCGTGAGTAACCCATACCATGTCTTCAATGCGAATACCGAATTTATGAGGAATGTAAACAGCCGGTTCAACGGTAAAGACCATCCCCTTTCTAAGAATGGCACCACTCCTCTGCGTAATGCCGGGGCCCTCATGAACCTCAAGTCCCACGCCATGGCCAAGGGAATGGCCGAAAAATTTCGCCAATTTATGTTTTTTGAGGTAATTTCGTGCCTCCTGATCGATTTGGGCCGCGGGTATTCCGGGTTTAATTTTTTTGATGGCCACCTCTTGCGCCATGGCCACAGCGTCATGCATTTTCCTAAGAAGATTGGATATTTTACCTAAAAAGAATATGCGTGTCAAGTCGGACTTGTAGCCCTGGATGTCGATTCCCATGTCAATAAGAACAGATTCATTATTGCGGATACGCCGGTTCGTTACCCTGGCATGCGGGAAGCAGGAATTAGGTCCGGAGGCGATGATCGGAGCAAAAGAAAATTCCGCTCCTTGGGATTTGACGTATCTTTCAAGTTTCAAAAGGACATTTTGCTCTGTTATTCCCGGCGTGACAACGCGTTTCAAGTAACGGTATGCTTTTAGATTGATCTTGATGGCAGCGCGGATCTTCTGAACTTCGTCCTTTTCCTTAATTTCACGCATCGTCTCAACGGTATTATTTTTAGCGACGAGCATTACGCTCCCGGGACAATCTTTCTTCATCTGCTTGTACAGCGCCAAGGAAACATACCGGTCATCAAACCCGAGGCGTTTGGCCTTCATCTCCCTAACAATCTTAAACAGCGTTTCCGTCATGGATTTTGTGTATTGCCGGACACAAATCCCCTTGAGTCTTTGCCGCGCTTCTTGAACATACCGGAAATCTGTGATGTAGAAAACCTTTTTGGGGAAAACCAGGAGCCATGACTCTGAGACAGGAAGCGAGGTCAAATAACGCACGTTAACGTCGCACGTCACGAGGTAAGCATCAATCTTGTATTCGTCAAATTGGGATACAAATTGTTGAATACGGCGGGTCACAAAAGCATTATCCTTTACAACTCGGCCTCATCCACCAGCATGATGGGAATTCCATCCTTAACCGGATACTTGCGCGCGCATTGCACGCACACAATTTTGTCGTCTTTGAGCTCAACATCAGCCCGGCACGCCGGACAAGCCAAAATTTCCAAAATCTCTTTATCAATCATGGCATCAGAATACCACCCGCCGCCGCGCTTGTCAATCCTTCGGGGCAAACCCCGGGAAGTTACTCCTTCACCTCAAAAGAAATCACCACATTGAAGGACAGTTCGGGGTACTTGAGTTCTCGGGGGAAGGGCGGGAAGGGGCTGGATTCTTTGATGCTGCGCAGTCCGATACCGCGCAGATAATGATTCGCGTGTGTCTTGGCATTAATAATCTTAATCTTTTTCAGGGTTCCGTCCGATAAGATAACGAACGTCAGATAAACCTCGCCGGCCTCAAACTGCGGATCATCCACATAAAAATAAGCCCGGTGTTTGATTTTATTGCGGACACGATCATGATAATTTAAATATTGAGGATTTGTGATCTTCTCCGACTTTAATAAGGGAACCGAGATCTGCCGTTTCCCGTACAGCGAGGGGCCGTCGCGGAATTGTTTTTTATGCATTTTAAAAAGAGGCGTACGCTGGTGTGTTTTGGGCATTTCCCTGACAATGGCCGGGGGGACAGGGTCTTTTTTGGTAAGAATTTTCGGTTGGGGAGTCCACTGCCGCTGTTTCACACTTCTGGGCACTTTGAGGGTATTGCTCTGTTTCTCTTTAACCTGAACCTGCGTATGATAAACAACTTCAATGTTTTTAAGCAGCTTCTTGTCCGGGTAACGCACCTGGGCATAAAATAAACCGGCAAAGACAATAGCATGCACGAGAAATGACGCAGCAAGAGAAAGACCAAAGACTTTATCGTTCATGCGGCGATGTCATTTCCTTTACAAGATAAACAAAGAAACGGATCGTATCTTTAAAGGGATTGATTTTGCTTTTTTCGTTGCGGTAAATGGTTTTGACCGAGACAGAGGAAATTTTATATCCCATTTTGCTTGCCTTGATGAGGACTTCCGTTTCAATTTCAAAATCGTGTGATGTCAGGCGCAGTCTTTTAAGGACATCCCGGCTGATATACCGGTAACCGCACTGCGTGTCCGCAATGGCCTGTTTGCAAATAACGGAAATGAGCAGTGACATAAGACGGTTTGTCACCAAACGCAGCAAGGGCATGGTCTGGGAGTTATTCATACGGGTTCCCGCGATAATGCCATGAGGTTGGGCAATTATCTTTTCCATGAACAGGGGGAGACTCTCCACGTCATGCTGGCCGTCCCCGTCCATGGTAATGACACCGTCGTAATTCTGTTCAAGGACGCGGGCAAACGCTTTTTGTAATGAAAACCCTTTCCCTTTCTTGCCATCATTCCTTACCACCACAGCCCCTGCCTCTTGGGCAAGACGGCCGGAATCGTCCGTTGATCCGTCGTCAATGACAAGGACATCAAGACCTTTTTCCTTAACAGCCGCAACGATACGCGCGATTCGGGCGGCTTCATTATAAACGGGAATGGCAACACAAATATTCACGGCTTTTTCACCTCTGAAGGCTCTATCCAAAACTTTCTAAACATCAACCATTGCGTCGGATACTGACGGATTTTTCTCTCAATAACGGCTGTATGCTGTTTCATCAACGGCAGAAGCGTCTTTTGGTCAATCTCGCCGTTACATTCGTGAGAGGGATATATCGGATCTTCCAGGGTCAGACTGAACGTATGATCTTTTTCACGCATCAAAAAGACAGGAATAAACGGTGCCCCTGTTTTAGCGGAAAGAATCGCCGCTCCTTTGGGGATGAGGGCCTTGCGGCCGAGGAAGTCCAGGACCTCCCCGCTGGCGCTAAAGTCACGATCAGCGATAACCGCCACCATGCCGTTATTCTTCAAAATATTTAAGCATCTGCGAATAGCGAAAGACGTCGGGATGACCGCCCCCCCGCCCGCTTCTCTCTGCTTATTAAACAGATTATTAACCGGCCGTTCCTTGTGCGGTAAGGCGATGACCGTGGTCGGACATCCCAGCATATTCAACAGAACCCCGCCCATCTCCCAGTTGCCGATATGCGCTGAGATAACAATCGCACCCTTTCCTCTGGACAAGGCCTCTTTGACACAACCGATGTTTCTGATTTCAACTTTTTCCCTGATGAAATCCTCATCAATTTCTTTGGCCATGCGGAAAAATTCCACCAAATATCTTCCGAAATTCCTAAAGACCTCTCTGACCAAGGGAGAAATGTTTTTTTCATCCGGAAGGACCGCTTTTAAATTATTCCTGACCGCCTTTCTGTCCCGAAAGGAGAAACAATAATGGAGATCTGATAAAAAGATGGCAATCCGGTAGGATAATTCCCTGGGAAGGCGGTTAACGCAAAATTGTCCAAACTTATAAATATAAAATTTAAACATCTTCTATGACGACGCGCTGCCGTTGTGATTTTTAAGGATCAACTTCGCGATATCCAAAGCGGCATGAGGGTTGCCGTTTTCATAAGCCGCTTTGCTCATTAAAGCAAGCCGCTCAGGTGATCTGAGTAACAATTCAATTTCTTCTTTGATATCACTGGTTTTATCAATGCGAATGGCAATACCCTGTTTTAACAAAAAATCCGTGTTGCGCATCTCCTGTCCGGGGATAGGATTGACAATGACCATGGGCAAGCCCTTGGCCAATGCCTCGCTTGTGGTCATCCCGCCGGGTTTTGTAATGATCAGGGTCGCGATTTCCATTAATTCATCCACGTTGCCCGCGTATTCGTAAAACAGAATCTTTTTATCGGATTTCTTGACCTTTTTCGGCAGCCACTTTGTCAACTTTTTATTAATCCCCGTAAGAACAATCATCTGTAACGGCATTTTTATTTTCATGAGCGTCTTGACGACCTTTTTGATGGGACCCAATCCCTGCCCGCCCCCCATAATCAAAATAATGGGTAGCGCCAAATCAAGTCCCAACTTTTCGGCAATCAGACTTTTATTTAATTGCGAGGCAAATTTCGGGCGGATAGGAATCCCGTAAACTTTAATCGCGTCAGGGGAAACCCCTTTTTGAATAAAACGATCTCGCGCATCAAGAGAGGGGACGATGTAGTAATCAACTCCGTCATTTAACCAAAACGAGTGAGGCGAATAGTCTGTTAAGACCCCGACCAAGGTCACGTCCAGGTTATGGGCCTTTTTATAATCGGCAATCATCCCGCACGGAAAGGCCTGGGTACAAACCACCGTATCCGGACGGTATTTCTTAAACAATTTCTCGACTTTGGCATGACTTGTCTTATGCAGGAATTTCTTGATCGATTCCGAATTCTTAACCACCTTGGGATTATCATACAAATAATCCCAGACCTTGGGCGTCCTTTTGATAACACTCATGTAGGCCCGGTTGACAACTTTCTCAAGAACCGGATAGGTATATCCAAACCCGTTGATACTCGGAACCTCAACCTGCGGATCCAATTGGCGCAGCGAATTTTTAATGGCCATCGTGGCCTGCCGGTGCCCCGAGATCTTTGTTATATACATCAAAAGGATTTTTCGTTTTTTCGATAAAGGATTCATGTGTGTTACCCGGTTTTCTCACCGGCGGTAGGGGCAATCACGGCCAATGTCGTCCCGATTTTGGCATCCCGTCCTTCCGGAACCAAGATTTCTTTAAGAATTCCCGCTGCCCCGGCAGGGACATAAAACGCGGCCTTGTCTGTCACCAATTCAACAATATCATCATCCACCTGCACTTGATCCCCCGGCTTAACATGCCAATAAGCCACTGTTGCTTTCTCAATGCCTTCACCTAATTCCGGCAGGATGACACAATTCATTCAGGGATCCTTCTTTATTAAAATGCCGGCAAAACACCTTTATCAGCCTTGCCTTTACCATATTCATATCTATCCCGCGTCCCTTTATTTCACGCATCGAGGTCATCTGGACATCCAGGCCGCAAGGTTTAATCATGGAAAAAAAATTCAGATCGGTATTAATATTAATCGCGGCTCCGTGGAAAGAAACCCATTTCTTGACACCGATTCCGACAGAGGCGATCTTCTTTTCTTGGGCCTCAGCCCACACCCAAGCGCCTGTTTTCCCGGGAACTCTAAAAGCCAATATACCAAATTCTCCCAGGAAATCAATGATCACGTGTTCCAATTTATACAAATAATGTTTTAAATCTTTCCCGTAATTCTTGAGATTTAAAATAGAATACATCACAAGCTGTCCCGGGCTATGAAGGGTCACCTCCCCTCCCCGGTCCACGGTGAAAATTTCTATCCCCTTTTGCTGCATCTGGTCTGTGGAGACAAGGATATTTTCTTTTCGGCCTAAATGACCTGAGGTCAAGACACAAGGATGCTCACAGATCAATAAACGATCCTCTCCTCCCTGGCAAACGTCTTCAAGACATTTCTTTTGTAAAGAATGGGCCCGCGTGTACTCTATGAGCCCGAGGTCTTCAATTCGAATTTTATTATTCATTGCTTGGTCCGAGTGGGTAGGGAAGAGGGAAGGCAGGTTACTTTTTCTTTCCTTGTTGGTCTAACAATTGCTTGAATCCTTCCTCATTCTTGGCACGGATAATAGCATCTTCATAACTGATAACGCCTTGCTGATAAAGTTTCTGCAAGGACTTATCTAATGTATGCATCCCGTGAGTGCTCCCTGTCTGGATCGCCGTCGGAATCTGTTCAATGGCTTGCTCTCTGATCAAATTCCGAACCCCAGGTGTGGCCACCATAACTTCCGTAGCGAGAACGCGGCCTTCACCGTTCGCCCTGGGAATCAAAACTTGCGAGATAACCCCTTGCAAAGCGGCAGCCAACTGCAGCCTGACCTGTTGTTGTTGATGAGAAGGAAAAACATCAATAATACGTTCAATGGTTTGCGGGGCATCCGGCGTATGCAGGGTCGTTAAAACCAAATGACCTGTTTCCGCGGCGGTCAGGGTTGTTGAAATCGTTTCCAAATCACGCATCTCCCCGACCACAATAATGTCCGGGTCCTGCCGGAGACATCTCTTCAGGGCCGCGGCAAATGAATGTGTATCTTTGTAAACTTCGCGCTGCTTGATAACAGATTTCTTGTTCACATGGACATATTCAATGGGATCCTCAATAAGAGTAATCAGGGCTTCCCGTTCTTTATTAATCAGATCAATCATAGCAGCCAACGTCGTGGTCTTTCCTGTTCCGGTCGGCCCTGCCAATATCACAAGACCATTGGGTTTTCTTGCCAAATCCGTAAGAATGGAAGGAACGCCCAATTCATCCAAAGTGGGAATTTTTGTCGCGATTCTTCGAAACGCCGCTTCAACAGCGCCTCTTTGCATGTGAACATTGACCCGGAAACGGTCCATTTGTGAAAGGCCCAGGGAGAAATCCAGTTCCAGCTCTTTTTCAAATTCTTTCTTTTGATCATCCGTAAGGACACTGTAAATCATTTTCTTTAATTCTTCCCGGGAGAGAGGTTTCTTGTCCGTCATCACCAGCCGTCCGTCTATCCGCAGCACAGGAGGGGTATCATAGGTCAGGTGCAGATCCGAGGCTTTTTTCTTAATTGTCAAAAGAAGAAGTTCTTTAAGTTCCATTCTTCGTTCCTCGTGTATTTTGTTTAACCCATTGCGCGATACGTTGGGTGCCTTCCTGGATTCTCTCTGCAGACGTTGCAAAACTTAAACGCGCAAAACCGGGAGCGCCGAATCCATCCCCGGGGATAAAGGCAACATTGACATCATTTAAAATCGCCTTCGTGACATCGGTCGAATCTCCCAGCTTTGAGATATCACAAAAGAGATAAAAGGCCCCCTGCGGCCGAATATAGGTAATTCCCTCAATCTCGTCAATCGCCGACATCATCAAATCACGTCTTTCCCTGAATTTCTCCTGCATGGCTTTAAGACTCTCGTCAGAAGACTGCAGAGCCGCAAGAGCAGCGGCCTGACTGATCGATGAGGGATTAGAGGTTGAGTGATCCTGAAATTTTTTCATGTAATCAATAATTTCCTGCGGTCCACCGCAATAGCCGATGCGCCATCCTGTCATGGAATAGGCCTTTGACACACCATTAACGGTCATCGTTAAGTTGTACACGTCTTTGCCCAACGAGGCGATCGACGTGTATTGGGGTGTATCAAAAAGCAGTTTTTCATAAATCTCATCGGTGATAATAAAAATATTTTTCTTAACACAAATTTCGGCAATAGCCTCTAACTCCCCGCGCTCGTACACCACACCCGTAGGATTTGAGGGTGAATTCAGGATGAGAACTCTTGTCTTTCCTGAAATACTTTTTGCTAATTGATCCGGCGTTATTTTAAAATGTGACGCTGCTGAGGTCTCCAGAAATTTAGGTGTTCCTCCGGCTAATTTTACCATTTCCGGATAACTGACCCAAAACGGCACAGGGATAAGGACTTCATCCCCGTCATCGACTAATATCTGGATACAATTGTAAAGGGAGTGTTTGGCGCCGCAGGAAACAGCGACTTGGGAAGGTTGATAATCAAGCTGATTATCTTTTTTAAACTTGGCGCAAATCGCCTTGCGCAGGTCCAGCGTACCGGTACTCGGCGTATATTTCGTGAAGCCGTTTTCAATCGCTTTGATGGCGGATTGTTTAATGTCATCGGGAGTGTCAAAATCAGGTTCGCCGGCGGCAAAATTAACAACATCACAACCCTGGGCCCGTAACTCCTTCGCCCTGGCCGTAATCGCTAACGTGGAAGACCCGACAATGCCCCGGATTCTCCTGTTGATTTTCAATTCTGGCATAATGGCATTTGGCATTGACCCGGCCTTGGATAAAATTTACGGACCTGTTTTTCTTCTAAACATCTGCTTGATGCCGCCCATGAATTTCTTGCCGAGTTTCCCCTGGTCCGGGGACTCTTCCGGTTTCTTGACGAATGGCTTAGCCTTCTGAGACTTTTGTGGATCTGGTTTCTTTTCTTCCGGAATTTTTCCCTGAATCTTTTCGACTTTCGTTTCTGCGGGAATCTTTGAAGAAGCTTTTTTTACCTTACTGATGATAACCTTTTCTTTCTCCGTCAATTCAAGGTAAACCCATTGCGCGTTATCGCCTCTTCGACGCGCCAACGGGATAATACGTGTATAGCCGCCCTGTCTCTTTTGAAAACGGGGCGCGGTTTTCTGAAATAATTGACTTACCTCTTTGTGATTCCCTAAAACAGCAAAAGCCCGTCGACGGTGAGCCAATTCCCCCTTTTTTCCCAAAGTAATCAGGCGATCAACAAGCTTCCTGGCTTCTTTGGCTTTAGCCTCGGTTGTACGTATGCGTTGGCGAATCAAGGTGGCCTTGGCAAGATCCCGCACCGTCGCCTTTCGCAAACCCGAATTTCTTCCTAATTTATTTCCCGCTATGGCATGTCGCATCTTACAGCCTTCCGTATCCTTTTATTCTAGTATCGGAATTTCTCTGAAATTCCGACACGGGCATAAAATAGTTGCGCGAAGCGCCTATTTTATTAATCCTTTTTGGGTTGAACCGTCCGTTTCAGTTTCTTCGCATCGATTTTCATCCCCAAATGCAGACTCATAATCTTGAGAAGATCATTAATCTCCGTTAACGACTTTTTACCAAAATTGCGGAAACCCAACAATTCGGATTCTGTCTTCTTCACCAATTCCGCGATGGTTTTAATATTCGCGTCCTTAAGACAATTGGCGCTGCGCACAGATAATTCGAGTTCTGAAATAGGAAGACGTAATTTTTCGTATTGCGCTTCTTCTTCAGCCGAAATTTCTTCTTCTTCTTCTTCCTCTTCCGGAAGTTGACCGTAACTGACAAAAACATCCAAATGACGCTGCAAGATGTTCGCTCCGAATAAAAGCGCCTCTTTGGGAGAAATCCCGCCATTGGTCCATATGTCAAGAACCAAACGGTCGTAATCGGTTCTTTGACCCACGCGCGTATTTTCAACGGAAAAGTTTACTTTAACAATGGGCGTAAAAATAGAATCAATGGCAATCGTTTGCAGGGGACTTCCTTCTTTCTTGTTTGCCTCAGAGGGAACATACCCCCGGCCCTTGGAAACTTCCATCTCAATGTTAAAAGAAACATCCTGTGTCAATGTCGCGATGAGATGTTCGGGATTCACAACTTCGATGGTCTCATCACAAATAATATCTTTGGCCTTGATCACGCCCGCTTTGCTGGCCTTAATATAGATCAACTTGGGGACTTTAGAGTGTGAGCGTAAGACCAATCCCTTGATGTTAAGAACAAT
>CBDUYP010000003.1:0-23407 GCA_965371485.1 uncultured bacterium | reverse complement strand
AAAAAATCCATGGCCGCGAGCTATGCGACGGAGTTGGTGGACAAGATCATGCCGGTTGAGGCGAAGAACAGCAAAACGTATCAATTAATGGTCGATTTCTTAAGCAGCTTAGAAGAGAAGCGCGATATCCATCAATTGGTTCACAGTTTTCAAATCAGGATATTGCTCTATTCCGGTTTCAGGCCGTATTTAGACAGATGCCTCAAATGCAAAAAAAAAGTCGAGGGACAGGCGAGATTCAGTTTAAAAGACGGTGGGCTGGTTTGTTCCCATTGCCATTTATCCGGCACAGAAGGGCACTTGATTTCAAAGGGGACAGTGGCCTCAATATTGCATATTGAAAAAAGCAGTTGGGAAAACTGTCTGAAGTTAAGCTTGAGCACGGCGATTAAGAAGGAATTGAAATATACCCTGAATAATTTTTTAGTGTTTCACCTGGGCCGCCGCCTGCGGTCGGCCAAGTATTTATGAAAAAAGGGGAAATAGGGTATTGTTATTTGGGAAGAATATGGTATTATTGTCTTGGATGAAAAAGGAGGTATTGTTATTTAGGAAGAATATGGTATTATTATTAGGGAAAACATGGTATTGTTATTTGTAAGAAAGATATGTGTTCAAAAGATGTGGATGCTTTTTGACATCAGGCAGTTAGGGAAAAAGGTGTTCGCCGGAATGATAGGGATTATGATCATTATCTTTCAGGCGGGATGTGCGGTTCATTATTATGATGAAAAAACAGCAACAGAGCATCTTTGGGGGTTCGGTCATATGAAGATGAAACTCTCTGCTGCGGAGGAAGGAGTTAAGGCCGCTGTCAGCGGCACCGAGATTCTGGGGCTCGGCGTAAGCAAGAGCCGGGAGAATCTCTCTTTATTGGGAGGATGGAGTCGTCAAACGGAACTCGAGGTTGTAGATGAGAATGCCTCAGTGAGGATTGAATGGCCGACTAACGATTTTTATAAAATAAGGGTTGGAACACGACCGCCATTCTTAAAAGATAAAAAGGACAAGGAGTAAATTCATTAACCAGAAAGGAGCAACTAGGATGAATAAAAAGTTTTTACAGTTTGTCGTTATCGCTGGTACGGCATTAGCCCTCCAGGGATGCTCAACAGGGTATAACAGAGCATTGGTAACCAATAACTCCAACATTGGGTTGGATCTTGATACCTCACCGCCAAAGATTGAAGCGGCTATCTCAAGCTCTGCGGGACTTCTGACACCTACCTTTGAGGGTGGTCAGACACTACCTGTCATGTCAAGCATCTCTACCTCATCCAACGGCCTTAGCAAATTCTTTTTTGGCCTTTCCTCTACTGTTGTCGCAGGAGATGCTGCTTATAGCATGAGTTATCTCTATGCCGATTGTAACAGAGATGTTATTCCCGTAAGCGATATCCCGGACGTTGAATTAACCAAACGCCCCAAAGCTGTTCCCGGCCCCGGAGAAGTTAAACCTGCCATCTTTATAACAAATACTATGGTCGGGGCTAATATCGCATGGTCACGGAGCACACCTCTGTCGCCTTCTTCAATCAAGTTAGGCTTTAACCGTCAAGAGGAGGTGTCGACTCCGATTACAGTTGAACCTGACCCGAAAAATCCCGGGCGCCTTATTGCCGGCACCCCGTCTTTTCTGGCAACGATTGATCACTGGATTGATCTTAAGAAAAAGGCGAGGATGGCAAAGTCCGGTAGGAAGCCCATGAAGTTTTTGCAGTACTTTGCCGTTGGTGATGCGGCCACTAATCTGGCTCTTCGAAGCGATGTCCGCCAGGCAGTGTTTAAGCGCATTACGCCTTACATGACCGACAGCTTTTGTGAGGATGATTACGAGACAAAAGCGAGATAAGCAGGATCTGTTTATAAAAAGCAGGGACAGACATGAAATCATTAAATACCGTCTGTCCCTGTTTTTTTATGGTATGATAAAGGTATGGACAAATTGAGCTCCAAAAAAACCATAGATAAAAGGAAACATGAACGGCATAGCCCCGAATACAAGGCATTATTAAATTTTGAATATACTTTTGAAGCTGACTTGGATATTTCTCCCCTGGACAGGCATTTGAAATATGAGGCTGTGGTTAAAAACGTGAGCACCGAAGGCATATGCTTTCATTCTTCCCAAAAATTGGAAAAAGGTGAAAGACTCAATTTGGAATTTCGCATCCCGGGGGGTGACAAGCCCGTGCACATGGAAGGTCAGGTAAGGTGGTCCAAGACGGTTTTAACAGAAGAAAAAAAGAGCACCGGATACGATACAGGGGTGAAATTAACAACTATTGAGAATCGATCCGTTCATGACTCCATCCGTTTTGATACAGCGTATCATGTTTATTGGAGTGATGTCTTAGAATCGATTATCGGACAATTTAAAACCATCCAACAGAAAAAGCGTAACTCTCAACCCTCTACCGTTCATTAGCATCAGAGAGATTTTTTATGGAATTTGATCAGTTTATGAACGGGCTCATTCGTCGCAATCCCGCCCAGGAAGAGTTCCATCAGGCTGTTTATGAATTTGCGGAAGTTGTCCTTCCCTATATGGCCCGCCATCCTGAATACAAAGATAAAAGTATCCTGGAACGCATGACAGAGCCGGACCGTATCATCAGCTTTCGGGTTTGCTGGGAAGATGACCAAGGGCGGGTACGCGCCAATCGCGGTTATCGTGTTCAGTTCAATAATGCCATCGGCCCTTATAAAGGAGGGCTGCGTTTCCGTAAAACGGTTCGACTGAGCACGCTTAAATTTCTGGCCTTTGAACAAACCTTTAAAAATGCTTTAACGACATTACCTCTCGGGGGTGCCAAAGGGGGTTCTGATTTTGATTCGAAGGACCGGTCCGAGGCTGAGATCATGCGCTTTTGTCATTCGTTCATGACGGAACTTCACCACTATATCGGGAAGGATAAAGATATTCCGGCGGGGGATATCGGTGTGGGGGCACGCGAAATCAGTTATCTTTTCGGACAGTACAAGCGCTTGACGAATGAATTTACCGGGACGTTAACCGGCAAGGGATTGACCTTCGGGGGAAGTCCCATCCGGACAGAGGCAACCGGTTATGGGTGTGTTTACTTCGCCGGTGAGATGCTGAAAACCAGAGGAGAATCTATAGAAGGCAAGACCTGTGCGATCTCCGGCTCAGGCAATGTGGCCATGCATACGGTTGAAAAACTCATTGAACTCGGCGCTAAGGTTGTAACGCTTTCGGATTCTTCCGGATTTATCCACGATTCCCAGGGCGTGGATAAAGAAAAATTAGAATATGTTATTGATTTAAAAAATAATAAACGGGGACGCATCAAGGAATATGCCGACAGGTTTAAGTGTAAGTATTATGCCGGCAAAAAACCGTGGGGGATTAAATGTGACATGGCCTTTCCTTCGGCAACACAAAATGAAATTGATGAAAAGGATGCCAGGGGACTTCTTAAAAACGGCTGTTGCTTGATTGCTGAGGGCGCGAATATGCCTTCGACGCGTGAGGCGTCCAATCTTTTCAGAGATCACAAAATTCTTTACGGACCCAGTAAGGCCGCGAATGCCGGCGGGGTGGCGATTTCGGGATTGGAAATGGCACAAAATTCAATGCACTTAACATGGACGAGGGAAAAGGTCGATGAGGAACTCTGCAATATCATGAAGAAAATTCATGATCAATGTGTCGCGCATGGGCAGGAAGGCAAATATATCAATTATGTGAAGGGTGCCAATATCGCCTCCTTTATCAAAGTCGCCGAGACGATGTTGGCTTACGGGATTTTATAGCATTGAAATTTCCACCTTCGGTGGGAATTTCAACGCAGGCATAAAATAAACTCGCTCGCGAGTTTATTTTATAGTACGGGCTTTAATAATTGTAAAATAGAAGAGGAGACATAACATGAACCGGAAAAGAAACGTGGGGTTATTGCTTATTGTTTTGGCGGGATTGTGTATCTTTTGGGGAAGCGGCGTTGTCGGCGCGCAGAATGATTTAAAGCCGTATATCTCAGCGGTGGAACAAAGCCGCGAGGGGATGACGTTGTGGCAGGTCATTAAGTCGGGCGGGTTTATTATGATCATACTGGCCATGTTGTCTGTGGCCGCGACAGCGCTCATTGTTTATGATTTTATGACGCTTAACGTAAAGAATCTTTCCCCAAGGGAGTTTGCCGAAGACCTTATCCAAAAATTAGAAGAGGCAGATGATGCTGCTGTCCGGGATATGTGTCATACAGAACAAAATATCTTCGCCAGCGTTGTTATGGCGGGTTTAGCCAAGAAAAAAAGAGGGATCGTTCTTGCCAGAGAGGCTATGGAAAATTGTGTCAGAAAAGAACTGGGGGAATTATGGCAGAATATAAGTTATTTGGCTGATATTGTCACGGTCGCCCCGTTGATCGGTCTTTTGGGAACGGTTCTAGGCATGATTCAGGCCTTTAATGTCATTGCTTTTCAAACGGCTGTCGTCAAACCCGTATTGCTGGCCGGGGGTGTCTCAAAGGCGATGGTGACAACCGCCGCCGGACTTATGGTGGCCATCCCGGTTATGTTATTCTACGCTTATTTTCGCGGGAAAGTCCAGGAGATCTCAAATACGGTTGAGAGTTACAGCACGGATATCATAAAGATTGTCGAGGAGTCAGACAAAAAACCGCGTGGGAGGAAATCATGAAAAAGTTTGACATCTCTGAGCACCATAAACAAAGACCTCTTGTGCAGATGGCCCCGCTCATTGATATTATTTTTTTAACGCTGGTTTTCTTTATGGCCCTTTCGATTTTCGGCCAGCTTGAAACGGAACTCAGTATCAGTGTTCCCAAGGCAAAGGAATCCAAAGAAGCGGTCAGGAGCCCCGGAGAGATTATTATCAATGTTACGAAAGAGGGAAAGGTTATCGTCAACCAAAAAAGACTAAGTGCTGACGAACTGGAGGGCATGTTGAAGAAAATATCCTTCTTGTTTCCTCATCAGCCGGTGATTATCCGCGCGGACGAAAAAACGTATCATAAATTTGTCGTCAATGTCCTGAACGCATGCGCCAAGGCCGATATCTGGAATATATCTTTTGCGACCATGAAAGGAAGATAATACAAAGATGCGCGCGAATTTGTCCGGGTATTTGTGGATGACGCTTTTTTTTGTTTTTGTCCTGCCGATAGGCGCGCCGCCAGGCGCGTGTCGTTTTGTTTACGCGCAAAATGCCCTGTCCCGGGATATCGAGCGGCTTGATTTCGCGACCGGTCTTTTTCAGAGAGAGCTTTATGACATGGCGATCGTTGAATATAAGGAATTCATTCATCGCTTTCCACAAAACGAAAATCTTCATGAGGCTTATTTCGGGATTGCAGAGAGCCTGTTTCTTTCAGAAGACTACAGCAAAGCGCTGGACGCCTATGATACATATATTCAACTTTTCCCTGATTCCGGTAGGCAAAGAAAGGCTACGGCAACTCTGCGCACGGGGCAATCATTTTTTTTCATGGGCCGGTATGACAAGGCGTTGTCAAAGCTTCGGGCGGTAAAAAGGGCAGATTTAGATAAGCCGTTTGTGGAGATTTTGTATTTTTATCTGGGGAAGGCCTCTAAGGCCATGGGAGATTCGAAAGAGGCCTTGGCGTATTTTAAAAAGACCACGGACACAGCATCGGCGCGCAAATACAAGATTTTTGCTTTTCTTGAAATCGGGGATATTTCTTTACAAGAGAGCCGGTACAAAAAAGCCGTGGAATATTACGATAAGGCCTATCGGGATTCTCCGTCGGATAAAATAAAGAGCCTGGCTCTTTTTAAAAGGGGCGAGGTACAATTCTTGTCCGGAAATTATGGGGATGCCATTCATGTTTTCCGGAAGGTATTAAAACAATATCCGGGTCAGGATATTATTCAGGACTCATTGGCCAATCTTTTGCTGGCATTCTTGAACGTATTCCGCTACGAGGAATTGATTTTTGAATATCATCGCCATAAGAAATTAATCAAAGACGAGGCGCCGTTTTTCGATATTCATTATATAGCAGCGCGCGCTTATTTCCAGACGTCAAAATACAAGGAGGCGACCGTACTTTTAGATAAAATTTTAACCTTTAAGTCGCTCAAGGAAGGAGACAAGAACAAGGCGCTTTTTAAGAAAACGGAGGTCTTTATAAAAACCGGGCGGCTTAAGAAAGCCGTGACGTTGATCGAGGATAAACTTGAAAAGTCGCCTCTGAACAAAGATTACACCATTTCCCTGAAGGCCGAGGCTTATTATGAATCAGGTGATTTTGAGAAAGCCTACGCGTTATATAAGAAAATCGTTGAAGAATTTTCTGTATCATCGTTTACCGATAATGCCTTGTATGGCATGGCGCACGCGCAAAATTCTCTCGGGAACGCCAACAAGGCGATGGATCTGTTTTTTGAGTACTTCCAAGAAGGGAAAGATGAGGTCCGGCGCAGAGAGGCTCTGTACAACGCCATATTAGCAGGATCACAGATCAATCTTGTCGGCAGAACGATCGAATACAGCGAGATTTATTTATCTATGTTTAAGGATGATGCCCGGCAGGAGAAGGTTTTATTTTTGTTGGGAACGCTTTATCCTATGGTCCAAAAATATGATAAAAGTGTGGATGTTTTTAAACGGTTTATCAACCGGTTCCCTCAAAGTGAGAAACAGCAGGAGGCTTATTTCTCCCTTGCCTATAATCTGCAGTTATTAAAGAAGTTTGACGAGGCGTTGGAATATTACCGGAAAGTGGTTCCCCGGGAAAACAGTAAAGAAAGCTCGCATTATCCCGCCCTCAAGAATACAGCGTTGATTTATCTCAATAAGATGGAAGAGGATAAAGCGGCCGGGACATACGACCGGATCATCACAGAGTTTAAGGAGAATGATCTGGAAGCAAAAATTTATTTTTGGCTTGCCGAGAGATATATCAGGAACAAGAAACCCCGGGATGCCCTGCGGATATTGCAAGCGGCAGAATCAAGCCATAAAGATCAGGAGCCCGAAGCCAGGCAAGGCATTGTTTATTTTACGGCAGAGGCCTTGAGGGAAGCACGCGCCTTTAAGAAGGCCATCAAACATTACGATATCATTCTGTCAAATTTAAATGAAGATATCTACGCCGGCGCCGCCCGTATCGGTAAGGGGCTTTGTCTCGCGGAAACCGGGGATTACGACAGGGCCGAGGATGAGTTTGAAGCCGCCATCCGTGAAAATACGGATGACAATACGATTACGATGCGGGCCAGGTTTGAATTGGGGAATGTCGAGTGGCTTAACGGTCATCCCGAGGGGGCATATAAATTTTATATGCTCGTTGCTGTTTTGTACCAGGATAATTTTTATTGTCCCGAGGCGCTTTTCAGGGCCGGTCAAATCTTTGAATCGTTACAGAAAAAAGAAGAAGCCCTTAATGTTTATCAGGAAATTGTAAGCCGCTATGGACAAAGTCACCTGTTTCAAAAGGCCGAAGAAAAGATGAGGTCACTCCATGCGAAGTAAAAGACCGCTCCTGTATTCCGTCATCGTCTCTGTGCTCGCGCATATGTTGTTTTTTGCCTCGGCAACGGGCGTGAAGATAACAAGCGTTTACGACACGTTTATCAAGACGCAACGCTTTTTTAATATTAAAAATATTCCGGATTATACTCCTGCCAGAAAATCTTCCGGAAAGTCACGCGAACTTACGGATATTCGGGATTTAAGATTTGAAAGCCCTGTGGATTCCCCACAGGTTCATGCGCAGGGTCAAAAGGAAAGATATGCGCCGAAGGCAAAGTTATCCCCCGCCAAGGCAGAAAAGATCCAACCCGTTGCTGCCTCTCAAAATTATCTTCTGAAAACAAAGAAGCATGACGTAGCCCTGAAGAAAACAGGAATCCGTCATACCCGCAAGGGTTTGGTTAAGATGACGCCGCAGTCTTCCTGGGACCATGCTCCGGTTAAACTCGGAGATTTTTCAGGGACACAGGCGTCATCCGAAGAATTCTTTGACAAGATGCCGGGGTTTACGCCCAGGGAAATTGACCGCACGATTGATTCAGGGAAAGGAAAAGATGTTTACACCAGTGCCCATAAGTTAACGCCGGGGGTGCGCCGGAAAACGAATTTTGAGGATTTGGAGGAAAATCTTACCGGGGAGGTATTGGTCTATCAGGACCCCAAGGACGGACAAAAGTATTACAAGATCGGTATCCGGGCGGGGCAGGGGGCGTTGGCCCTGCCGAGACTTGCCAAGGAGATTGTGTTTTTGGTGGACTGTTCCTACAGTATACGCGAAAAGCGGCTGGAAGAATTCAAGAAAGGATTACAATATTGGCTGACACATCTTAACGCGGAAGATCATTTTAATGTCATAGCCTTTAAGGAGACCATTGAGAAATTCCGTCCTGTTTCCGTCAAACCGACGAAAGAGAATATCAAAGAAGCCCTGCATTTTATCGGGAAGCTGACGGCCGGCAAGAAGACGGATACTTACAGCGCTTTATACGAAAGCATACAATTGGAAGAAAGGATTCTCCCTTCTTATATTGTTCTTTTCAGTGACGGCTTGCCCACTCAGGGTATGAGAAGTTCGAAAAAGATTATTAATGAAATATCGAAGCTGAATAAGGCGAAGGTATCTATCTTCACATTCAGCGGCGGCGTATGGGTGAACCGGTATCTCCTGGATTTTATCGCGTATAAGAACAGGGGTTGGTCGGAATATGCGCATCGTGTGAATCTCATCCAAAAACAAATGATCGCCATGTACAAAAAGATAGAAGACCCTCTCCTGATGAATTTGAGATATCATGTCAGCGGGATCGGGGATCAGGAGATTTTTCCAAAACTGCTGCCGGATTTTTTCCGGAACACCGAATTCACACTGTTTGGCAGATATACCAACGAAGATGAATTCTCGATTCAACTTTTGGGTGATTTAGGTGATTTAAAAGGGAAGACCAAGGAGTTTATGATTGTCCGCTCCCTTAAAAATGCGTTTCAAGGAGATCAGGAAATAGCGAGACATTGGGCCTTTAACAAGATCTATCATCTTATCGGACTCATCGAACATGGTCAGGGAAATGAATCGATTATTCAAGAGATAGATTTTCTTTGCAAGAGATTCAAGATTAAAATACCGTATACGAGAAGCTTTAAGAAATAGCTGAATATATGCCGCAGCGGGCTGATGCGCATAGTATGCCGGGTTTTTATTATAATTTTGGCGTCATTTATTCAAAAACACAATATTTGCGCATAAATACCGCTTGACATACCATATGTTGTGTGTAGAATAAATATGGGAGAGAAAGAATTCATGGAAATCATAAGATTAACTTACGGAAAGAGAGGCAAAGTCGTATGAAGACAGCAGACCCGTCGGTGAAATTACATCAGATTGTTAAGAGAAAAGGTCAGGTTGAAAAATTTGATCCGCGGAAAATCACCTCAGCCATCCTCAAGGCCGGAAAAGCATCCGGTGAATTTGACGAACCGATCGCAAGAAATTTGATGATCCGTGTTCTTAACATTTCCACCCAGCTTTTTACCGACAGGGATCCTGATGTTGAGGAAATCCAGGATATTGTGGAAGATGTTTTGATCACATCCCCCTACAAGAAAACCGCCAAGTCCTATATCATCTATCGCGATCAGCACGCCAAGGTCAGGGAGATCGCCCTGATGCGTCATGTCGACCTCGTGGATCAATATCTTGACAGGATTGACTGGAAGGTGAATGAAAACAGCAACATGGCTTACTCCCTGCAGGGGCTTAATAATTATATCTCCACAGAGGTGACCAAGATTTATTGGCTTAATAAGATTTATTCTCCTGCGCTGCGGGAAGCGCACAAGAACGCGGATCTGCACATCCATGATTTGGGGCTGTTAAGCGTTTATTGTGTCGGATGGGATTTGCAGGATATCTTAACAGAAGGATTTAAAGGGGCCTCAGGGAAGATGGAATCTGCTCCTGCCAAACATCTTCGAACCGCGTTAGGTCAGGTGGTCAATTTCTTTTATACCCTTCAGGGTGAAGCGGCCGGCGCCCAGGCGTTCTCGAACATGGATACCCTGCTGGCACCGTTTATCCGTTATGACGGGTTGAGTTACAAGGATGTCAAACAAGCCCTTCAGGAATTTGTCTTTAATGTCAATGTCCCCACGAGAGTAGGGTTTCAGACGCCGTTCACGAATTTGACCTTTGATCTGAATGTCCCGTCTTACTTTATCGACCAGCCGGTGATCGTCGGCGGAAAACCGCGAAAAGAGACCTACAAGGAATTTCAGGCGGAGATGGACATGTTCAACAAGGCGTTCCTCGAGGTGATGATCGAAGGCGATGCCAAGGGACGTGTCTTTACCTTTCCTATCCCGACCTACAATATCACCAAGGATTTTGACTGGGATAATCCGAATCTTGATTTGTTGTGGCAGATGACGGCTAAATACGGGATTCCTTATTTTGCCAACTTTGTCAACTCGGATATGGATCCGGAAGATGCCCGCAGTATGTGCTGCCGGCTCAGGATTGACAACAGGGAATTGAAAAGCCGCGGCGGCGGACTTTTCGGGGCCTCGCCGTTAACAGGATCTGCCGGTGTCGTGACAATTAACATGGCGCGATTAGGCTTCCTCTCTAATACCGAGGAGGAGTTCCTCTCGCGTCTCGAGGAGCTCATGGATCTGGCTAAGGAAAGTTTGGAAATCAAGAGAAAAGTTCTCGAGGAGTTTACCGAAACGGGGCTCTATCCGTATTCCAAATTTTATCTGAGAAATATTAAAAAGCGTCTCGGGGAATATTGGAAAAATCATTTCTCCACCATCGGTTTAAACGGGATGAACGAGGGTTGCCTGAATCTTTTCGGTGAGACGATTGCCACCCCCAAAGGACAGGCGTTTTCAAAACGCGTATTGGATTTTATGCGCGCCAAATTCATCCTCTTTCAGGAAGAGACAGGGAATAATTATAACCTTGAGGCGACTCCGGCCGAAGGGGTCTCCTACCGGATGGCAAAGGTCGATAAAGAGGCGTACCCTGAGATCATCTGTGCTAACGAAGAACAGCACAAACAGGGTAAAGAGCCTTTTTATACCAACTCCACGCATCTCCCGGTCGGTTTTTCTGATGATGTCTTTGATGTCCTGGATCTGCAGGACGGCCTTCAGGTCAAGTACACCGGAGGGACAGTGCTTCACATCTTTGTCGGCGAGCAAATTCATGATCCTTCGGCCCTTAAAGAACTTGTCAGGACCGTTTGTACGAAATATCATTTGCCGTATTTTACGATTACCCCCACGTTCAGTGTCTGCCCCAGCTGTGGTTACATCGCAGGCGAACACACCTTCTGCTCGAAATGCACAGAGGAATGTGAGGTGTATTCCAGAGTTGTCGGTTATTTGCGTCCTGTGAAACAGTGGAATAAGGGCAAAAAAGAAGAGTTTATGGTGAGGAGGACTTACAAGATATGCGAATCGGCGGCTTCTTAAAATTTTCACTTGTCGATTACCCCGGAAAGGTGGCCGCGGTCATCTTCACGCAGGGGTGTAACTTCCGCTGCCGGTATTGTCACAATAAAAAACTTGTTTTGCCGGAGTGTTTTGAAGACCCCATCCCTGAAAAGGAAGTCTTTGATTTTCTTGAAAAGCGCAAAGGGGTTCTTCAGGGCGTTGTCATTACCGGCGGAGAACCGACGCTGCAAAAGGATTTGGCTGGATTCTTAGAAAAGGTTAAGGGGATGGGTTATGCGCTGAAGCTGGATACCAACGGCAGTTCCCCGCATGTTTTAAAAGATGTTATCACCGCCGGGTTGGTTGATTTTATCGCTATGGACATTAAGGCTCCGCTTGAGCGATACAGTGCCATTGCCGGTGTTGAGGTTGACACTCAGGCCATTGGTGAAAGCATTGATATTATTTCGAATTCCGGTGTCGATCACCTGCTGCGCACGACCGTTGTCAGGTCACTTTTTTGTGATGAAGACTTTGGAAAGATCTCGTCGCTCATCGCGGATTCCCCCCGCTATGTCCTGCAAAGATTTTCCCACAGGGAAACGGTTTTGGACACCACCCTTCTTGACAAACGAACATACTCTGATGAGGAGTTTGACAGATTGCAGAAGGCGTGGGGGCGCGATTTGTGCGCGGCGGTGCTTGTCGGCACAGCAGGTAGGTAGAAAAAAGGCAGAAGAAAGCAGTTTCCGCCTATTTCATTTTTTTTAAATTGAGGTAGCATAAACTTTATGGAACCTACACGAGCAGAATTATTAAAGGATCCTCGGGTTATCGACGAGATTAAGCGGCACCTCTGGATTGAGAGTGAGGTGGTCGGGAAGGATGTCGGATTCGAGAAGGCTGCTGAGGATTGGCTGAACCGCTTTTCCCGAGAATGGATGCGCTACCACCTGCCTGAAAATCTCAAAGCATCCCGGCGGAAACCCAAATCTAAATAAAAAACAGCACCTCTCCGAAGGCCGAACGGTGTTATAATACCTTCCATGATCCGGCGCCTTGCCTTTGTCCTCGGGTTTACTTCAATCATCGGACAGATACTCCTCCTGCGGGAACTCGTTACGGTTTTCTACGGCAATGAAACCGCTTATGCCATTATTCTTGCCAGTTGGCTTTTTTGGGCGGCTGCCGGAAGCGGCGCGGCTGCTTTTTTAATCCGCAGGATAAAAAATCCTCGTCGTGTTATCCTCGTCTTTCAATGGACGATTGCTGTTGTCCTGCCTTTAACGCTTATCACGGCCCGTTGCCTAAAACCCCTGCTCGGCCTTCAAACCGGTGAGATTATCTCAATCTCCCGGATGTGCCTTGCCGCGTATCTTTTGCTGGCCCCTTTAACCTTTCTTCTCGGAGCATTGTTTACGTGGATTTGCCGTTTCGCGGATACGCACCCGTCGGACGATGAACAAGAGTCCGCGCAATCCGTCGGAAATATTTATTTGTGGGAAGCTGCGGGCGCGGCCACCGGCGGGCTTCTTTTCAGTTTTATCCTCATTCATATCCTGCCGGCAATGCACATGGCATTTCTGATGGGAGCGATCAATATTGCGGCGGGGATGTTCTTGTATGATAAAAAACACGCGTTTTTTAAATTCGCAGCAGGCGTCATTGTTCTGATTATTTTTGCTTTTTCCAGCGGCGTGATCGGCAAACTTGATCAGGGAACGCGTCGGATTCAATGGAAAGGGATGGAGGTGATGGCTGTAACAGATTCGATATACGGCAATATCGCCATGACTCGGATAGGGGATACCTATAGCCTTTATGAAAACGGGCTCTTGAGCTTTACGACCAAAGATGACCTGACCAGCGAGGAGAATGTTCATTTTCCCTTGCTCGAACATCCTAAGCCCCGCCGGGTTTTGCTTATCGGAAACGGCTTAGGGGGAGAACTTCGGGAAATTTTAAAGCATCCCGTGACGCGAGTTGACTATGTCGAGCTTGACGCCAAGGTTGTGGACATTGCCAAGACCTATCTCCCCGCGGAATTCTTAAGGTCCTTAAAAGATGACCGCGTGCAAATCTTTCACACCGATGCCCGCTGGTTGGTCAAGAGGAGTACCCGGCAATATGATGTCATTATTGTCAATCTTTCGGACCCCTTTACGGCACTTATCAATCGGTATTATTCGCTCGAATTTTTTAAAGAGGCCGGTGACATCTTAACCCCCGACGGGATATTATCGCTGAGCGTATCTTCTTCACAGAATTATCTCAGCAAAGAAGCCCGCGCTTTCTTGCGTTCGCTGAACTCAACGCTCAAACAGGTTTTCCCGGATGTCAGATCAATCCCCGGGGATACCAATATCTTTCTTGCCTGCAAAAGGAGAGGCGTTCTTGCGCTTGACCCGCAGGTGCTTGTCCATAGGCTTAAGGAACGCCGTATCACGACAAAATATATCCGTGAGTATTATCTGCCGTTTAAGTTAAGTCGTGACAGGATTTCTTATATTGAAGATGTGTTAAAACAAGACGGGGTTTTAAATACCGATACCCATCCGGTGGCCTATCTGTACGATATCATCCTTTGGTCAACGCATTTTGACACGCTGTTTAAAAATATCATGGAAAGATTTCAGGGTGTCAGGGGGTATCACCTTATGATATTTCCGTTGATTGTGTTTTTGGCCGGATGGGGGGTAAGAAAGATTGCGCCGGCTTCTCCTATTACGGTGTCGATTATGACCACGGGATTTTCAGAGATTATTTTTCAGGTGATGGTCATTCTCGCGTTTCAGACTTTGTACGGATATGCCTATTATAAGATCGGGATCATCATTTCATCATTTATGGCCGGCCTTGTTATCGGAAGCCTGGCAGCCAAAAGGCTGATGAGGCAAGGCACACCCAAAGATCTTCTCGGGATTTACAAGGTGATTCAATTGGGGGTTTGTCTTTATCCGTTGATGTTACCGTTTCTCTTTATCCTTTTCCGCGATACCGTCAGCACGCAGCAGAATCTCGGGATCTTTGCCACCACGTTTGCCGCTTTACCGGTCATTGCCGGTTTCCTCGGCGGCCTGCAATATCCTTTGGCCGTATGTCTTGTAGCGGGAAAGCGGGGAGAAGCAGGACAGGCCGCAGGATTTCTTTACGGCGTCGATGCCTTTGGCGCTGCCATCGGCGCCCTTGTGACAGGAGCCATACTTATTCCCCTTTTCGGAATCAATACCGTAGCCTTCTTCTGCGCCGCCCTGAATATCGCGGTCCTTTTTCTTTTAATTGGTGTCAATTCTCCGCAATCTGTTGGGAATAAATAGGTTGCCTGTTAATTCATAGCGCCCCAAAGCAACCGTCATTTTTATTGTGCTTTGAAGGGGACGTGATAAAATAAATTTCTATGCATATCTGCCGGACTCGATTTAAGAAAGACATTGTCACGGAATTTCTCCCGCCGTCAAACAGAAGATCCCAGAAAGTCATGATATTTTGTTCCGGTGTCCCTGGTTCTCCTGACAAGGATGATGTGTTGGAATTTTGGGCGAAAAAGGGACACTGGACTTTTTTCCCGCGCTATCGCGGAACGTGGGAAAGCGGCGGTACTTTTCTGTCTGTCTCCCCTGAGAAAGATGTCTTTGATGTCATTGAGAGCCTTTCAAGCGGTTTTGAAGACTATTGGAGCGGGGAGCGTTATCAGGTTACGCCCAAATCCATTGTTGTCGTCGGGTCAAGTTTTGGCGGGCCGGCAGCCATTTTGGCCTCCCGGGATCCTCGTGTGAATAAAGCGATTTGTCTTTCTCCGGTGGTTGACTGGAAGGAAGAGGATAAAACAGACCCGCTGGATGATTTATATAAATTAATTCATGAGGCTTACGGCGCCGCCTACCGTTTAAATAAACGAAGCTGGAATAAACTTGTCAGGGGTAACTTTTACAATCCGGTCAAGCACATCGGGGAGATTGACGGCCGCAAAATCATGATTTTCCACGCCCGGGATGATGATGTCGTAAGTATTAAGCCGGTAGCTAAATTCGCTTCAAAGACGGGATGTCATTTTGTGGTTTTAAATAAAGGTGGCCACCTGTCCTCATCGCTTCTCATGAGCAAAAGGTATTACCGGAAAATAAAGCAGTTTATTCTTTCCCATGCGTAGAGTTGCGCTTCCCATCGTCCTGTTCGTAATCATTGCGGGCATCATTGCTCTGCGTTTGTCAGGATACCCGGCCGCCCCTGTTTCGGAAGACCGCGCAAAACTTGTTAAACAGCACCTCGACGAATTCGCCAGCGGCCAGTTTCAATCATCCTACCCTAAAATATACACGGCCTTAACCCGCGCCTTGCAAAAACTTCCGGAGGATGTCTTTTTAAAGTTAACGGATAGAGACCGCCCGATCATCTTTGTCATTTCGATCACATCAGGAACAGGAAGGTATGCCAATTCGACGGAATTTATGATGAGAGAAGATGACCCCCTGACATTTCAAAACGGGTTTTATTTAACGACCCTTTCTGACGAATTGAATGATGCCCCTGACGCCGAAGCGATCGAGGGTATTCTTTTCCACGAAATGGCTCATCGTTATTTGGAACATCTCAGGGCGGAAGAATTTTCCTGTGAAATGGAACGCGAAGCCAACCGGCTGGTGAAACAGTGGGGATTTGAAACGGAATATCAAAAAGCGTCACAGACATTTGGAAGTAAAAAGAAAGGGGACAGTCCTTGTCAATAAATGGTGTCAATTCTCCCCAACCTGCTGAGACTAAACACGTTAACTGTTAATTCCGGACGTCATTTTATCTTTGACATTATTGTTAACGTGTGGTATATTTTTAACACCATGAACAAATTAGTGAATCTTAAAACACATGTTTCTTGCATTATGCTTTTTCCCGCGTGGAGAAAGTATGCAAGAGAAGGTGCGTTTTGATTCGCTAGTTAGACAATAAGTATCTTTTGAAATTTCAAAGCCACCGACTCTTCATTGAGACGGTGGCTTTTTTAGTATAGAAATTTTCCCGAAAAGGGAAAATTTCTACACGGCCAACAAAATAGTTGCCGAACGTTTTTTGTGAGGCCTATTTTGTAGAGGGAAAGGAGGTGAGAACAATGCAATATCATGCGGTTTTTGGAAGCAGAAAAACAATACCCGCAAATCCCGCAGGAATGCTCAAGGTAACGGCGCTGCTTTACTTAAAAGAGGCCCTTCTTGAGGAGGCGTATGAAGGGTGTGCCGAGTTTGTCCAAACAGCAAAAGACGCCGGCGCCCGGCAAAGTGAAGTACGCGCGGTCATCATCGGGTATAACCGCGGGCCAAGGGGGTGGCGTGAAAATGAGGCAAATCAAGAGAAAAAATCTCCCCGGAGGTTCTAGTATAGAAATTTTCACCAAAGGTGGAAATTTCTATACGGGCATAAAATAGTTGCCGAGCGTTTTTCGCGAGGCCTATTTTATAAAGGAGGAAATCAAACCATGCCTCATGCGTGTTACTAAGAGGACAGTTCCATTTATTGGGCTGTCCTCTTTAAATGAACAGCTTATTCAATATCAATATGTTCCGCAGAATTGACACCATTTATAGAAATTTTGAGGTCGCAAATTTGACCTCAAAAGAAAGCACGGTTTGACGGCGATGCAATAATATGGTAATGTAAAAATACTTTACACAGTACCCCTTCTTAATTCTCCGGTTGTTCCCCTCTGATCAAATTACCCCGCACAGGAGGCGCATGCATGAAATCAAAATCAACAACACCCATTGCTCAAGAGGTTATTGAAGATAAGATATTTTTTATAAGAGGAAAAAAGGTCATGCTTGATCGGGATCTGGCTAAACTCTACGGGGTAACAACAAAGCGACTGAATGAACAGGTGAAAAGAAATGTGCAAAGATTTCCCGATGATTTCATGTTTCGGTTAAATAAAAAAGAAACATCGCAACTGGTCGCAAATTGCGACCGGTTCATCTCTCTCAAACATTCTATGGCAACCCCTTGCGCCTTCACAGAACACGGGATTCTTATGCTTTCGAGTGTGCTTAATAGTGATAGGGCCATTCAGGTCAATATACAAATAATGAGGGCATTTAATCGGATTAGACGAATGATACTTAATTATGATGATTTAAAGAAGAAAATAGAGACCATGGAAAAGAAATACGATATGCAGTTCAGGATCGTCTTTGAGGCTATCAAGAGGTTGATAAGGCCGCCGGAACCTCCACCGTCAGGGAAGCGATTTTAGATTTACCCCGCGAGGTGGCCGGCGGATGTGTAATATTTGGCTTCTCTGGGTGTGAGTTTATTCTTTCTTGATTGGCGGGGATCGTCGAATAGATTTTTAAGGCGAAAAAGAACGGCCCCTGCGAGAAAACTTCCCGCGCTTTTTAGAAAATTCCTGCGGTTAACGATTTTTCTTTCCATGGTGTTTCCTCCTTAAATTACTGCCAAATTCCGGGGATCTTTGTTTCGCAGAATTTGCATTTTCCATCCACAATATTGTTTTCAAGAATCCGGTAGCCGATGCGTTTGACGAGAAGTTTTTTGTCTTTCGGGCAAAAGGTGCTGTTGCCTTGATGCCCGGGGACATTGCCGACGTACGCGTAGTTGATGCCTTGCTGCTTTGCGATTTCCCACGCCCTGTTTAAGGTTGTCACGGGTGTGGGCGGTAGATTTTTTAACTGATGCATGGGCCAGAACCGTGAGAAATGAAGAGGGGTGTC
Source organism: uncultured bacterium (assembly GCA_965371485.1). Lineage (GTDB taxonomy): Bacteria > Omnitrophota > Gorgyraeia > Zapsychrales > JANLHA01 > CBDUYP01. The sequence goes on along the minus strand of CBDUYP010000003.1, from coordinate 5,272 downwards.
CGGGCCCAAGGCGTCGACGATCCATTTGCAAAGGTCCCGGATGTCTTTGTCGCTGTCGTTCCACGTCGGCACAACAAGGTTGGTGAGTTCAATCCACACGCCTTGTTTCTTCATGGTCACAAGGGCATCCTGGACGGGCTTGAGAGACGCCGAGCACATTTTTTCGTAATACTCCTCGGTGATTCCCTTTAAATCTACGTTCGCGGCATCAATGAGCGGACACAAGTCGAGCAGGGGTTTTTGTTCAATAAAGGCCGCGGTAATCATCAGGTTTAATAAATTTTTATCCTTTGCGAGTTTGGCGGTGTCAAACATGTACTCGTAGAAGATGACAGGGTCGGAATACGTGTAAGCGATGCTTCGGCATTGCGCTTTTAAAGCCGCGGCAACGACATCCTCCGGCGGGAGATCGTAATTGTGTGTTTCTTCCGGGGGGCGCTGTGAAATCTGCCAGTTCTGGCAAAATTTGCAGTGCACGTTGCATCCGGCGGTGGCAATGGAAAAGGCTCCTGTGGCCGGAAGGACGTGGAAGAGGGGTTTTTTCTCAATCGGGTCGACATGCACCGAACAGGGATTGCCGTAGACTAATGTTTGGAGTTTCCCGTCGAGGTTGAGCCGTACGCGGCAATCACCTCTCTGGCCTTCGACCAGACGGCATTTGCGTTCACAGAGTTGACACTCGATCATCTACAATTCCTTCCCGTACATGGCTTCGTGAGGCACAAGGCCGGCCTTCTCGATGTCCGCTTTAACTTTGGCAACGTCGATTTTGATGGTTACCGGTTGAGGGTTCAGGACAGAGCGGATATTTTCTGCTACGGTCGCGGCCAGCAACATGGATGAAACAATGAGTAATGTCAGGAATATTTTGTCGGATTTGTTCATTTTTTAAATTTCAACGTTCCCTTGGGACACTGCTGCATGCATTTGTTGCAGAAGATGCATTCTGCGGGGTCGACAATCGGTTTGTTGTCGACATCGAGCCGGATCGCCTGCGTCGGACATATTTTGTCGCACACACCGCATCCCGGACATTCCCCGTCTAACTGGATTTTAAAAAGACTTGCTCTTGAAAAAAGACCGGTCAAGGCGCCGACCGGGCAGAGGTATTGGCACCAGAAACGGAAATAAAACAGCGACACGATTAAAATAAAAACAAGAAACCCCCACCCGATGTTTGTCGCATTGGTTGTAAAAAATGTGAGAAAAGGTTCGATTGCGGCCGGGGCGGCATTGCCGAGAATCAGGCTTGCTGTGACAACCGTCATTAAGATGACGTATTTGATGTAGCGGGCATTGGTGTCAAATTTTTTCGTTCTAAATCCCCCCTTGCCCCCCTTTTTCAAAGGGGGGGAATCCCTCATCCCCCCCCTTTTTTTTAAAGGGGGGAAGAAGGGGGGATTTAAGTGAACGGCATTGTAGAGAAGTTCCTGCACGGCAGCAAACGGGCAGACGTTTCCGCAGTAAACCATTCCAAGGATAAACGAGGTTATTACGGTAAGAAAAATCAGAAGATACCACAGCGGGCTGTCCTGGAATACGGGGAATTTTAAAAGGCCGATGTTGGCCACCTGAACGACCGAGACCATGGAGCTTTTGATGAATCCGAGGTAAACAAGTCCGCTGAGCAGCGCGGCCCAGCGGAGAACCGTATTGTGAAAACAGATCCCGAGCACCGCGAGGAAAAAGATGAGGCAAGGGACGATGACCTGATCAACAGGGAAACGGGTTTCTTCAACAGCAATATCCGCAACCTCAAGGTTCAGGATTTTACGTGCCGTAATCTTAAGGCCCTGTTCGACCGCGCGTGTAATGGCCTCACATGTAATTGATGCCCGGGTGATCCCGTCAATATCCTCACCGAGTTTGAAGGGGCTCTTGATGTGGAGAGAAGAGAACTGTTTCAGGAACCTGTCGAGGTTAATGACGTACGAGGGGGTCTCGGAATGGGAAATCATTTCGACCCCCAAAATGGTTCCCTGCGGATCGATCCCGACCATCATTTTGATCGAGCCGGCGTATCCGCGGATTTCCGGCACGATGTCGGTCGTTAAAAAAACAAGGCCGATCAGTTCGTCTTTTCCTGTCGCGGGGTTGTGTTTGTAGGCCTTGATGTGAGGAGGGGAGCCCTCTTTTGCGGAGAATCTCTCGGCCTTCGGGAGAACGGTCTGACGGGCTTCAAGTTCCTTTTGAATGTCGCCGGACAAGGAGTCCCGCATGACATTAAAGACAGCCCCGCCAAGAAATGTGATTAAAAAAAGGATCGTTAGCAAGCGGTATTTCTTCATTGTTCATTTTAATTGTAATTCTTATTTGTCACGAAGGCAAATAAATCTCAACAATTCGCGCAGCTGACCGATAAGGAAAAGTTATTGGTCAAAAAACGAATTATTTATTGCAAGTTTTGTTTTGAGATGGTATGGTAATTAAAATTCCCACAAATAACAGAAATCAATAAGGCTGTCTCTTCAGTATGGTTCTTAAAGTACAGATCCCCGACGAGGATTACTGGAAAAAACAAATCAGCTGCCAGGATGCCTGTCCGGTCCATACAGACGCGCGCGGGTATGTGCGCGCTGTTGCCGAAGGGGATTTTGAAAAGGCCTACCTGATCGCCCGCGCCCCCAATCCGCTTGCCTCAACCTGCGGGCGGGTCTGCGGGGCTCCCTGCGAAGCTGCCTGCCGCCGCGGCAACATCGACAAAAGCATTTCCATCCGCACTTTAAAACGCAGTGCCGTAGACAATACCGATTACGTCAATAAACCTCTGGAAGTTATTAAAAAAATCAAAGAACACCTCGCACAAACTGTCTGCGCTGATGTTGACGACATGTCTGTGATGCTCAATGAGCGGGATCAAGGAAAAATCAAAAAGGCTTCAGGAAAAAGCGTCGGCATCATCGGTTCCGGCCCGGCGGGCTTATCTGCGGCCCATGATTTAGCATTGTTAGGCATCAAAGCAGTGATTTATGAATCCGAATCTGTTGCGGCAGGAATGCTTTTCTTCGGGGTTCCGGCCTTTAGGCTTCCGCGGGAGCTGCTGCAGGGTGAGATTGACGTGATCAAATTTCTCGGTGTTGAGTTTGTCACGAATTGTACTGTGGGCAAGGACGTGACATTGGCGGAGTTGAAAAAAAGACATGACGCGGTTGTCATTGCGGTGGGATACAAGAAATCACGGATATTACCGCTGCCGGGGGCGGATGCCCAGGGTGCTTCGGGCGGTGTTGAATTTTTGCAGGATGTTGCCTTTGACAGGCCACGGAGTATCGGGAAGAATGTTGTTGTCTTAGGCGGCGGAAATGTTGCCTACGACGTTGCCCGCTCAGCTCTGCGCCAACAACAAATGGATATTGCCCAGGTCGCGAGACATGAACACAAAGGAATAACGGTTACGTTGTGTTGTATTGAAAAGGAAGAAGAGATGCTGGCGGATGACAGTGAAGTTTTCGAAGGGGAGGAAGAAGGGATTAACCGGCTTAACGGTTACGGGCCGCAGGAGATTTTAAAAGATAAAAATAATAAAGTCACAGGGGTTGTTTTTCAAAAAGTGCTGTCGATTTTTGATGCCGACGGAAGGTTTAATCCTCAATACGACCCAAACGACGAAGTCACGCTGGAAGCGGATACGGTTTTATTCGCGATCGGGCAGAGCGCGGACTTCTCTTTTATTACAGAAAAAGACGGCATTTCTTTTACCGAACGCCGGATGATTCAGCATGACCCTAAAACATTCATGACAACAGCGGAAAATGTTTTTATTGCCGGAGATATTCAGCACGGGCCTAAGTTAATCATCAACGCGGTCGCCAGCGGCAAAAAAGCGGCACGCGCGGTTTACGAGAAACTGACAGGCAGGTCTCTTGAAACAAAAACAGTTGATTTTCATGTTCCTTTAGAGAATTTTGAGCGGGAACTCGGTTACGAGAAGATTAAACGGCAGGAAATCCCAACGGAAGTTGTTCACGAACGCATCGGTTCTCTCGATACGATTATTGAGAAAGGTTTGACAAACCAGCAGGCACAGGTGGAAGGGTCCCGGTGCTTAGAGTGCGGGGTTAACACGATTTTTGACGGGACCAAATGTATCTTGTGCGGAGGGTGCGCGGATGTCTGCCCGGAACTTTGTCTGAAACTTGTCGCGGTCTCTGATTTAGCGGGGGATAAATCATTTGATGAGTTGGAGAGTTTCGTAAAAAGGGAAAACAAGGTAGATGAGTTGAGCGCTATTATTAAAGATGAAGATAAGTGTATCCGTTGCGCGTTTTGCGCGATCCGCTGTCCGGTGGGGGCCATTACCATGGAGCGGTATTCTTTTAAGGAGTGTCACGTATGAGTCAGGCAGAAGGCCAGGGACAAAAATGCAGTTTAATGCCTGCAGTGGATGATGAAATCAGCCGTAGGGATTTTCTAGGGGTATCCGCGAAATGGGCCTGTTTCGCTGCCTGGATTCTGACAGCCATCGGTCTGTTGAAATTTCCCAAACCCGCACTGCTGCCGGATGTCTCACGTATTTTTAAAATTGGAAAAATTGAGGATATTCCTGTCGGGACACAAAGGATTATTGAAGACAAGAAGGTGTTGATTAAAAGGGACGCAGCCGGTATTTCTGCGGTGTCGCTTATTTGCACCCATTTGGGGTGTATTGTATCCAAAACGGATAAAGGTTTTGCCTGTCCGTGTCACGGATCAAAGTTTGATGAAAAGGGAATGGTTCTCGGCGGCCCGGCGCCCAAAGGGCTTCTTTGGTTAGAAGTCAACCGACTTCCAAGCGGAAAATTCATCGTTAACGCCGGCAAAAGTGTTGCTGCCGGAACGAAGTTCGTGGTGTAGTAAGCGTATTCAGGAGGTATTTTACCATTGAAAGCAAGTAAGAATTTTTTTGAGAATTTAAAAAGCCTTCCTCAGCTGTTTCAAAAGTCTGTCATCCGTCACGACAAGCCCACATCTGACCGCGCGCGCAGCCAGATTGTTTTCAGCAATATGTTTCTGCACATCATCAGCACGCGCATTCACCGGTATTCCTTAAAACCGACATTCACCTTCGGGTTAGGGATTATTGCGGCATCTTCCTTTATTATTCTCGTTGTGACAGGTATTTTGCTCATGATTTATTACACGCCGTCGGTTGAGCTGGCGTACAATTCGATTAAAGATATCCAGTACATTGTTCCCGGCGGGCGGTTGATGCGTAACGTTCACCGCTGGGCTACCAACGTGATGATTGTGAGTGTCTTTCTGCACATGGCGCGTGTTTTTTACACAGCGGCCT
>CBDUYP010000002.1:0-23681 GCA_965371485.1 uncultured bacterium | reverse complement strand
TTCCGGCGGGATAAAATCCTTTTCCATGAGCAATTCACGCTGACGCGCGTCACGCAAAACATGGGACCAGCCGTGTTTGCCTTTTAAATATTTATCAAAAAGCAATTCCAGGCCTTCCAACCCCTGATTGTCCATCCCGGCAAACCCGATCAGATGCGCGGCCAGATCCTGATTGGGATAATAACGTTTACTTTCCTTGATAAAACCCAAACCTCCTATTTTTAAAGATTTAACCTTCCCGGCTAAGTCTCCGGGTAATTTCCGGGCCAGCCAAACAAAATATTTGTCTTTATCCAACTTCCTTTGGATGAAATCCTTCTCTATGGAAAGCAATCCGGATAATCGGGCCGCGGCCTTAAGTTTGTCGTCGGGCGTCATCCGCCTGGGGTTCGCGTACAAAGAATAAGCCGAAACATTCAAAGCCAACGGCCGCAGGCGGCGGTCATAAATTGTCCCCCGCACAGGTTCCAGCTTGACATAATGTTTCTGCTGTCTTTTGGCTAAAGACGATAAATGGGAGGAACGGGAGAATTGAATGAAAATCAGTTTTCCGGAAAAAATAAGCAGACACAATATCAGAGAAAGGAATATGCAGCTGAATCGGAGGGAATGTTTTCTAACATGCAAATCTAAAGACCTCGCCGCCGGGGCTTCACGGAATTCTCCTCCTGCGCGCGCGCCTCTGCCTCAGCTCTTAAAGAAAAGAAATTCAGGATGGGGTTTGTCCACTTTGATTCGACCGCAACAAGGACTTCCTTCTCCTCGGGGATGAACTGTGATGTGACCAATTGAACGACATTACCATTATCACGAAACCGTAACGATGAATCTTTCGCAAGAAGTTTCCCTCCCAAATGGCGGGACGATTTAAGCTGTAAAATATGATACGCGACTCTTCCGTTATCCTCCAGGAGACCGGCAATTGTCTTTTCTTTACTTTTATCCTGATAGGCCAAGTCAAAAATCTGCATTTGCATGTGGATGTAGGTAAGAGCCACCACCGTGACCATTAGGAGAACTTGAAAAAATTTTGATAATCTCATGATCTGATCCTCTCCCCCACACGTAACCGCGCGCTGCGTGCCCGCGGATTTCCCCTGACTTCATCGTCCTGCGGCCGCAATGGTTTCTTAACAATGAGTTCCAATTTCTTATCATGGCTAAAGGCACGGAACTTCTGTTTAACGATCCTGTCTTCCAAGGAATGAAAGGCAATGACACAGATGCGCCCATGCGCTTTAAGATAATTTATGCTTTTCTCTAATGCGATCTCTAAAGACTCCAACTCCCGGTTCACCGCAATGCGAAAAGCCTGAAACGTCCTTGTGGCCGGATGAATTTTCTCCCGGCGGGATACATAAGGAATGGCCTTTAAAACAATATCGCATAAATCTTTTGTCGACTGAAGAGGCCGCTGTGAAACGATACGCCGCGCAATACGATTATGCCATCGCTCCTGGCCGTAATCCCTGAGAATCAATGAAATCTCCTTCTCTGAAAGCTTATTGATCAAATCATAAGCCGAGAGACAACCGTCCTGATCCATGCGCATATCGAGCGGCCCATCGGCTTTCAAACTGAAACCCCTCCGTGGATTATCAAGTTGAAGGCTCGAAATACCGAGATCAAACAACATCCCGTCCACCTGATCAATGCCCAGAGAATCCAAAACTGTATCTATATTGCGAAAATCCTCCTGGACAAACGACCACCGGGCATCGTCAGCAAAACTTTCTTTCGCCAAATTTAAAGATTCCTCGTCGTGGTCAATCCCGATCATCCGTGCTTGCGACCCCAAGTGCGAGGCGATCAACTTGCTGTGTCCTCCTCCCCCAAGGGTGCAGTCAACAAAGCAGGCATCCTTAGGAAGATTGAGATACGCCTCAACTTCCTTAAACATAACCGGAATATGGGCGGGCTTCTCTGCCATCGTTTCGTCAATATATTCTAAAGTCATGGTCATCGGGTTTATACATCCAGCATATTTTCAGCGATTTGCTCAAACGACTCGTTGGAATTCGCGTAAAATTCCTGCCATGTCTTGGCATCCCAGATCTCGATTCTGTTGGAGATACCGATAACAATGGTGTCTTTCTTGATATTGGCGTAATTCTTGAGATACGGCGGAATGATAAAACGCCCCTGTTTGTCCGGTTCCACTTCAACAGCGCCGGAAAAAAACAAGCGGTTAAAACTTCTCGACTCTTGTTTGGTAAAGGGAAGGTTTTTAAATTTCTTCTCCTGGATTCGCCACTCATCCTGGGAAAACATAAAAATACATCTATCCAACCCGCGCGTGATAAAAAACTTGTCCAAACCGTATTCTTTGCAAACTTCCCGAAACCGGGCCGGAAAAATAAGACGCCCTTTGCGGTCAATTCCGTGTTTATATTCACCGTAAAACATAACAGAATCTTTCTGAGGAGTGTTCTCTGAAGAAACATCCGGGAGCCACTCTACTTCTCTCCACTTTTCCCCACTACATATTGCAGTATAGCGAAGTACCCGTGCCCTGTCAATATCTAACTTTTTTTATAGCATTGGGATACAACAAGTTGTGTAAAGTGGAGGGGGATATACTAAATGTGGATGCAGGACTAAATCAATGAGCTGCACTGAGCCATCGGCGGGCTTTTTGTTCGTCTTTTTGGACCTGTTGGATCAAGGCTGTTTTTGATGGGAATTGTTTTTCATCGCGGATCTTCTTGACAAATTCAACAATAATCTCTTTCCCGTAGAGGTTTTTATGGAAGTCAAGAATATGCACCTCTAATTTGACTTGGCCGGGCTTATTAAAAGAAGGGCGACGGCCGATATTGGCTATGCCGGGATATGATTTATCTTTGACTTTCACATTAACTAAAAAAACGCCTGCCGGCAGCAGCACATCATGGGTTGTATCAATATTGGCCGTGGGATAGCCTAATGTCCTGCCCCGGGCATCACCGCGGACAACACGTCCCATAACCGAAACCGGGCGGGCTAACAATCGCGCGGCCTGACCCAATTTCCCGTCGGCAATGAACCGGCGGATGCGACTGCTGCTGACCGTTTTCCTTCCCCCGTGCATGACATGAAGGGTAAAAACATCAAAGCCGCACTGCCGCCCGGCATCCTTAAAATAATCCAGCGTGCCGGTCCGGTCATGCCCGAACCGAAAGTCGTCACCGATAATGACTTCTCTCGGCTTAATCCTATTTATCAGATACCGTTTGATAAATTTCTCAGGGGTCAGCTGCGAAAACCTTTTCGTGAAGGGAATGACAACACACACATCAATCCCCAACTGCTCGATAAGCTTAAGACGATAGGCAAGGGAAACAATGAGAGGAAGCCGTACTTCAGGCCTTAAAACATGTACGGGATGCGGGAAAAATGTCATGACCATCGCGGTCCCGTTTATCCGACGGGCCCGCCTGATCGTATTGCGGATAATCTGTTGATGCCCGTTATGAAGGCCGTCAAAAACCCCGATGGCAACAACCGGATTTTTATAGGACTGCCTGACCCTGCCGATGCCGCGGATAACCTTCATCCTCGCCACATCTCCACGTGGCTTTCGGTGAGATGTTCAAGCGCCACAGCCTTTTCAAGGACAAATGGGCCGACCTTGGTTCTTTGAATCTCGGAAATACAGGCCACACAACCCAATTTCTCAGCAATATCCTCAGCCAACTTTCGCACATAAGTCCCCTTGGAACATTCCAGATAAAATTTCACCTCGGGCAGATGAAACTCCAAGAGTTTCAGTTTGTTAATTTTGATTTTGCGGGGAACAAGATCCAGCTCAATACCTTTACGGGCTAATTGATAAAGCCGTTTCCCATTAACCTTAACAGCCGAGACCATGTGCGGCGTTTGTTTTATCTCACCGATAAATTCTTTAAAAACATCCTCGACCTGCTCGCGGGTAAAATGGTCATAGGGGGCATTTGCAATGACTTTTCCCTCAGTATCCGCGGTCGTTGTCTTTGTTCCCAGGATCAGGGTCGCTTTATAAGCCTTATCAAAATTCTCAAATTCTTTGAACAACTTCGTTGACCGGCCCAGCAGCATAACCAGAACCCCTGTCGCCAGAGGATCCAGGGTCCCGGCATGCCCGACACGTTGCATATGAAACCTTTGACGAACCTTGCTGACGACATCGTGAGATGTTATCCCCGACGGTTTATCAATAACGACAATCCCTTCCATACTATAAAACCTTTCGGATCTCTGATAGAATCCTTTTTCTTGCCTCTTTGATGTTATCCTTGACAAGACAACCGCTGGCTTGCCTGTGTCCGCCCCCCTGAAACCGGGCGGCCAATGCGGCGACATCAACCTTTCCCTGGGCTCTAAAATTAACCCGCGTTTCATTCTTCTTCTTTTGCTCTGTCAGGATAATCACCACCTCGACATTTTTAACGGCGCGTAGAAATCTAAAAATCTTATCGCGCAAATCAAATTCTTCAGAAAACTTTTTCACCACATGTCTTCGCAGTTCCACGCAGATCACCCTGCCTTTGTGAAGCGTATCAAAGACATTGGCGACTTTTGTGAAATATCTGATATCGTTCAGCGGAACACATTCATATATTTTTCTATACAACCCGGGAACAGAAAAACGAAACCGCATTAGATCAGCGACGACCTCATGCGTATGCGCCGTTGTATTCTCATAGCGGAAGGAACCGGTATCCGTCATGATTCCCAGATATAAAAGAACGGCAATGTTTTTTGTTAACGAAAACCTTGCCCGCCGCAGCAGGTCAAATATAACTTCCGCGGTCGAGGACGCCCCTGTCACAAGCATATTCAAATCCCCGAATCCTTTATTGGTAATATGGTGATCAATATTAATAAGAATATGCCCGGGCCGGATAAGGTTCTTCACCAAGCCGATACGGTCAAGATCGCCGCAATCCACGATAATCGCCGCATCAAACGTCACCTTTTGATTATTTTTAATCTTCTTTATCAATTTCGAAGACGGGAAAAACGTAAAACGCTTAGGGAGATGATCGGCATTAATCAGATGGACACGCTTGCCCAACGATTTCAGATACAGCGCGATGGCCAATTGCGAGGCCAGGGCATCCGGATCAGGACTGACATGTGTTGTGATCAAAAAACTCTTGTATTTCCTGATCACTTTTAAAATCTTAAGCAGATCCATCTATCCCGCACTCCTTTTAATTTCTTCCAGGGTCCGTTCTATGCGCGCGCTCTTTTCAATCGAGGGATCAAAAACGAATTCAATCTCTGGCGTATAACGCAAAGAAATGCGTTGCCCGACAAGTTTTCGAATATAACCGCGGGCACTGTCCAACCCCTTCTCGGCGGCCGCAACCTGCGCGTCTTCACCCAGAACACTGAAATTAACCCTGGCACAATGCAGATCACGGCTGACATCCACATGGGTAATTGTGACAAATTGCAAACGCGGATCCTGTATCTCTTTCTGGATGATGCTCCCGACTTCCCGCTTCAACAGTTGATTAACCTTTTCCATGCGTCCCATTGCCTGCTCCTCTCATCTTTCGCGCTTCCTTTATCTCCTCACAACGCGTACATATTTTACCATCAATCTTCTTAAATAAAAGAACATCCAATATCTTTCCTATCTGCCGGCCGTCAGGGACCCCAAGCGTTTTAAGATCGTCTCCCGACACCTTAAGCCTGACCAAACGCGATCTTTTCAAGAACTCATCGACACGCTGTCCGACACGGCGCGTTGACGTGTACGCGCGGATAAAATAAATTGTCTCACCCGGACAGGGCCGCAAGATTTGATAAACCTGACCGGGCGTAAGACGATCTCTTGTCAGTCTTTTGATAATTCCCGGCACCTGTGAAACCGATAAAAGAACATTCTTCTCACCCCGTGTTAAATGAAACCGTGCTGCCTTTGATTCAATGCCGCGCCTTTTCATGGAAACAAAAAAAGACATCAAATAAATGGGGCTCCAGTCTTTCCCCTGGTAAAAAATCTGCTTTCGCAGTTGCAATATATTTCGCTCCATGCGGCGCAAGAGCCTTAAATCAGGCTGAAAATTCTTCTCAAAGAAATCAAGACCACCCAAGCTGTGCAAACGTTGAATGGCCTGTCCGGGACGGAGTTCTTTCAATATCTTGCGGAACTCGTTGAAAAAACGCGGCGGTTTGACAGAGTGAACCGAACCTTTTTTCAAAGCGGCTTTAAGCAAAAAAAGCGTGTGCCTTTCTATTGAAAACCCGAACCGTTGTTCAAACCGGACAGCCCGTAAAATACGCGTGGGGTCGTCAATAAAACTTGCCTCATGCAATACCCGGATCTTGCCTTTGCGGATGTCCTCTCTGGCGCCGTAGTCATCGACCAACTCACCGAATGGCCCCGGATTAATGGCCACGGCCATGGCATTGATCGTAAAATCCCGCCGGGACAAATCATCGTGGACCGACCCCGGGCGCACCACCGGCAAGGCTCCCGGAGAAGGATACCGTTCTTTTCTTGCCGTTGCCAGGTCAACGTGCAGGCCATTGCCGTACTCTAGGGTTGCGGTCCCAAACTGTTTGTACACACGCAGCGCGACTTTCTTTTTCTTTGCCAACACCTTTGCAAAGGCAACCGCATCACCTTCAATAACAATATCAATATCCGGTAAAATCCCCCCTAGCCCCCCTTTTGCAAAGGGGGGAATTTTAAGAATCACATCCCGCACAAATCCACCAACAACATATGCCGCCACGTTCTGCCGGTCTGCCTCTGTGCCGATCTCTTTGATGGCTCTGACAACCGCCCCGGCAATCCAAAATTTGACCTTCATTGGGTTAACCCCTTGGATGAAACTGTTTGTGTACGCTCCGCAGGCGGTCTTTGTCCACGTGGGTGTAAATTTGCGTCGTCGAGATATCCGCGTGCCCCAGCATTTCCTGAACCGAACGCAAATCCGCTCCGTGCTGCAGAAGGTGCGTGGCAAAGGAGTGGCGCAGTGTGTGCGGTTTAATCGCCTTTTTGATTTTAGCCTTGCGGGCATAAACCTTGATTAATTTCCAGATACTCTGGCGGCTCATCTTTTTTCCCAGGCGGCTTAAAAACAAGTCCGCAGATACCTTTGATTTCAAAAGCTTTCGCCGTGACGTTGCGCAATACCTCCGGATAGCATCACATGCCCTTTTCCCGACGGGGATAATCCGTTCCTTACGGCCTTTTCCGATGCACCGGACATACCCCAATTCCAGATTCATCTGGTCCAGCCTCAAGTCCGCCAGTTCTGTGACACGCATACCGCTGGCGTAGAATAATTCTAAAATGGCATTGTCCCGCACGCGCTGCCATCCCTTTCCCTGTGAAACCCTGATCATCGCCTCCACTTCCTCCTGCGATAAAACATCCGGCACCCGCTTCCACAACTTCGGCGTTTCCACAAGTACCGTCGGGTCTTCTTTCAGGAATCCTTCCCGCACGAGAAAACGGTGAAACATCCTGATCGTTGTTAACCCGCGGCAGATGGATGTGACGGATAATCCCTTTTTCTTCCGGTAATAAATATATTTTGTTACGTTGTCACGTTTAACCCGGCCGGCGGCAGATATCCCTGCTTTTGATAAATACCGGACATATTGCGTCAAATCCCGACGATAAGCAAGGAGCGTATTATGCGCCAGTCCCCGTTCCACGGAAAGATAATTGATGAATTCTTCGATGTCGTTTTTCATTGAGATTTAACCAGATCATCCTCAACCTGCTGAAACCTGAAATTCCTGCGCACCTGTTTGCCGATCCGCTCAACCTTTCTCCGGATCCCGTGATTGTTTCTTACCGACGCCGGCATTTTCATGCGCTGCTCTATATTCCGCAACTTCTCCACAGAGACCAATAGCAATTCCCGTTGTTTTTCCCCGAGCAGCTTGCTCATTTCCTCTAATTGCACCATCATCTGCTTCAGAATGTAGGCGATCTTTTTGTCGCTCCCTTTATCTTCAAACACGTTGATCAGATCCCGGTGCCATACCTGCCACAGGGAATAATGGTGCCGGTAAAGGCTGTCCGTTGTCTGCACTTTGGCGGGATAATCCACAGGGTCTAAAATCGGAACAATCTCCGCTGTCCGCCGGTCTTTCTTTTTCTTGCGCGTAAACTTCTTGCGCAGAGGCTCGCAGCCGCTGGTCGTCATCATCACGCCAAAGAGAAAAATAATCCCCACGAGGGAGATGACGGCCTTGCGGTGAAAATATTTATGTACGTACATTTTATTTGCGTTACGGTTATCCATGAATCATCTCCCTGAATTCCTGCGGGTTTAAGATTTTTATTCCCGCATTTTTGGCCTTTATGTATTTAGATCCCGGCGCCTCTCCTGCTACGACGAAATCCGTATGTTTACTCACAGTCGAAACCACATCCCCGCCGAGTTTCTTAACCAGCCCCGCGGCCTGACTGCGGCTTAAGCCGGGAAGTTCTCCGGTAAAAACAAATTTCTTGCCGATGAGTTTGTGGCCCTTTTGCTCAACCGGTTCGGCCGTATTGACGCCGGCACCTTTAAATTTCGCGATTAACGCCTTTGTCGAGGCCTGCCTGAAAAAGTTTGAAATCGAATCCGCCATCACCGTACCGATTTCATGAATCTTCTCAATATCCTCTGATGTTGCCTGCATGAGCTTGTCTATCGTCGCGAACCGCCCTGCCAACAGATAAGCCGCTTTCTCCCCGATATTGGCAACTCCCAAGCCGAATAAAAAACGCGATAAAGGCTTATTCTTACTGTTTTCAATAGCCGCGATGAGATTATCCGATTTCTTTTCTTTAAATAAATCCAACTTTAACAGAGTCTCCTTCTTTAAATAATAAATATCAGCCAAATCTTTCACTATTCCCTTATCCAATAACTGCGCGACAGCAGATTCGCCAAACCCTTCAATATCCATAGCCCCCCTTGAGGCAAAATGAATAAGCCGCCGTTCAAGCTGTTTCGCGCAGGAAGGATTGATACACCGGTACGCTACCTGCTCTGTCTTTTCTTTTGTAATGACACTATCGCACTGCGGACATTTTTTAGGAACGGTGAAAGATTTACGTCTCGTCTTGGAAGATTCCACGACCTTGATGATCTTAGGAATCACATCTCCTGCCCGTTCGAGTAAAACCCTGTCCCCCACCTTAATCCCGAGGCGTTTGACCTCGTCGAAATTATGCAGTGTCGCACGCGAAATCACCACACCGCTACATTCCACCGGATCTAATTCAGCAACAGGGGTCAACACCCCTGTGCGCCCGATTTGAACCACAATATCCTTCACCTGTGTTGTGGCTTGCTGAGCGGGAAATTTATACGCAATGGCCCAGCGCGGACTCTTTAAAGTTGCCCCCAACCGGTTCTGTTGCGGGAGAGAATTGACCTTGATCACAACCCCGTCGACCTCATAGGCAATCCTGTTTCTTTTCCCCTGATATTCCTGACAGTAATCCATCACCTGACCAAAAGTTTTGCAGAACCGGCTATCGGGATTAATACAAAAACCATACTCTTTTGCCTTTTGCAAAAACTCCCAGTGCGTCTTAAACATCTTTTTTCCTGAAGAAACCCCTTCCATGACCCCGAACGAATGAACACAGCATTGTAAATCTCTCTCTGCCGTAATCCGGGAATCTAAAAGTTTTACCGAACCGCTTGTCGCGTTTCTCGGATTGGCAAAAAGAACCGCCCCCTTAGCCTTTCTTCTTTTATTTAACCGCTCAAACCCTTCCGCTTTCATATAAATTTCAGCCCGGACGTCCAAAACTTTGGGCAAGGGCTTAACGTCCACACTTTTAAGTTTAAGCGGGATCGACCGGATTGTTTTTAAATTATGCGTAACATCCTCCCCTGTCCTACCGTCACCCCGGGTTGCACCCAAAACAAAAGAACCTTTTTCGTACGTTAACGCCGCACTCACCCCGTCGATCTTAAGTTCGACAACATATTCCACTTTCTCCCCGGGCAATCCCTTCTCGACCCGCTTATGCCACTCCTGAAGTTCTTCCATGGAATACGTATTATCAAGCGAGTACATCCTGATCTTATGCGTAACGGTTTTCGCGGCTGACGGAACCTTGATCCCCACCCTTTGAGAGGGAGAATCAGACTTCTTTAATTCCGGGAACCGATCCTCAAACGTAATGAGCTGTTTTAATAAGGAATCATATTCCTTATCGGAAATCGTAGGTTGATCCTGCGCATAGTAGCGGTAATTATGTTCTTCGATTTCTAAACAAAGTCTGCGAATCTCTTTTTCAGCTGTTGCACGATCCATTGCTATAAAATAAGCGCTTCCTGCTTCTATTTTAGAATTTCCGTCGTATATACGACGGGAATTCCAATACTAAAAAATAATCCGGAAATTCTGATTCTGGCCGTTGGCTTGTTTGTAACTGATCTCTTTATCCCTGATGTAACCGTCAAACTGCCTCTCGACACTCTGCACAAGCCGGTCAATATCCGCCTGTTGGCCTTCGACCTGAACCTCCACACGGCCGTCGCTCAAATTCCTGACCCAGCCGCAAAGCCCCATATCAGCGGCAAATCTTTGTACACTGTAACGAAACCCGACCCCCTGGACATTACCTGAAAAAAAGATATGACCCTCTACTTTGTCGGATAGATTTTTGTTCATAACTATGGTCGGGGCGGCGGGATTCGAACCCACGACCTCAACGTCCCGAACGTTGCACGCTAGCCAGCTGCGCTACGCCCCGACATAATTCTCATGCTATGAAGTTAACAATAAGTAACTTAAGAACGCATTGTAACATCCCGACTTTAAGTCGTCAATAATTATGGAGAGGCTTGCAGGGTGGGGTATCTTCTAATCAAAAACCACTGTTTTATTGCCGTAGCAGAGGATTTTTCGCTCCAGGGCCCAGCGGAGGGCCCGGCTCAGGACCGCTTTCTCAAGATCTTCGCCTTTTCGAACCAAGTCATCCAACACATCCCGGTGGCTTATGCGCACGATATCCTGTTCGATGATAGGGCCCTCATCCAATTCTGCAGTCACATAATGGCTGGTCGCCCCGATGATCTTGACCCCTTTTTGATAGGCGCGGGCGTAGGGATTTTTCCCGGCAAAAGCAGGTAAAAAGGAATGATGAATATTGATGATGCGATTTGTATACGCGCTGACGAACGCCTTGGTAAAAATCTGATGATAGCGGGCCAAGACAATCAGGTCGATATTTTCTTCTTTAAGAATTCCGATTTGGCGTTTCTCCTGAGCCTCTTTGTTTTCCTTTGTAACAGGAGACTTAAAGAATCTCACAGAAAACTCTTTGGCAACCGCCTTGGCACAGGGATGATTACTTATAATCAAAGGGATCTCGCAAGCTAGCTGGCCGGCCCTTTGCCGGAACAGTAAATCATAAAGACAATGCAGGTGTTTGGAAACAAAAATAGCCACGCGAGGTGGCTGATCCGTAAAATAAAGCTCCCACTTCATTTGAAACTTATCGATAATCGTCTGAAAACTTTGTGCGACTTTTTCCTTACCGATGGCAAAACCGTCCAGCGACCATTCGATGCGCATGAAGAAAGTATTAGCCTGCTCGTCGATATGCTGGTCAGCATGCACGATATTTCCGTTATTCTCGTAAACGAAATTCGCAACCGCCGCCGTAATCCCCTTTGTGTCGGGACAGGATATAAGAAGAATCGCGTGAGACACTATACCTCCTTTATGCCAAAGCCGATCTCGGCCTCGGCCACGCATTTGTCTTTAACAAACACCTTCGTTCTAAGAAAACCCACTTTTTTCATCATCTTAATCGTTGTCACCTCAATCTTCAATTGATCCCCGGGGACAACCGGTGCGATAAATTTGGCCGACACCTTGGCCAGATAGTAGATAAGATTCTTGCCGTGAAGGTTTTTGCTGTAATAAAAATAAATACAGCCGGCCTGGGCCATGGCCTCAATGATCAGGACCCCGGGCATTACCTTTTCTTCGGGGAAATGTCCGACGAAAAACGGCTCACTGATAGATACATTCTTAAGCGCAATGAGCTTCTCATTCGGCTGGACATCAAGAACTTTATCGATCAGTAAAAACGGAAACCGGTGCGGAATAATCTTTTTAATCTGCTGAACATTAAGTTCCATGGATATCTGTCCTTTCTCAATTCCTTTTATAGACGTACTTCGCCAGGATATCCGTCTCGACATTAACCCTGTCGGATTCCTTTTTTGTCCCCAATGTCGTTATTTTTAATGTGTGCGGGATCAGATATACGGAGAAACGATTCCGTTTAACCTCACCCACGGTCAGACTGATTCCGTCAATACAAACAGACCCTTTAGGGACAATGTAGCGTATTAATGATTTATCAACGCTGATCCTGTATTCAACATAATCCGTCTGCACAATCTTTTTGTCGATCACGCCGACTCCGTCAACATGGCCGGTGACAAAATGGCCGCCCAACCGATCATTCATTTTTAAGGCTCTCTCCAGATTTGCCTTCTGCCCGGGGTGAAGACATCCTAACGTTGTGGCACAAAGCGTTTCTTTCATAATATCAAATGTTAACCGCGCGCCCTGCTTTGCCGTAACCGTCAAACAAACCCCGTTGACAGCAATGCTGTCACCGGCCTTTGTGCCGAGAACACTCCTTTGCGCCTTCAGTGTCAACGCAGCGGAATTTTTTCTTTTGTTGATCTTTTCAATAATGCCCTGTTCTTCAACAATACCGCTAAACATAATTTAGGTATCCTTCGATTAAGAAATCCCGTGCGATATTTCTCACGCACACATTTTTGAGTCTCATGGTTTGATTAACGCGGGATATCCGCAAACCGTCTACGGAACTCAATGCGCCCTGATCACCCATGATTCGCGGAGCAACAAAAATCATCATCTTATCCACCACTTTTTCTTTAAGGGCGCTCCCGATAACACGCGCCCCGCCTTCCAATAATATACTCGCTATTTCCTGTTTTGCCAACTCCTTCAAAAACCATTTAATAGGAATGCCGCCGGACCCGGGGCAGACAATAATGCGGACTCCTCTCTTACGCAAAAATTCCATTTTTCTTTGAGAAGCCTTTTGGGAAACAGCGATCACACAGTCATCGGGTTTTGTGTTCTGAAATAATTTAGCGCGCAAAGGAATTCGCAAAGAAGAATCCAGAATAATCTTTTTTAACCGTTTTGTCTTTCGTGTCGCGTTGAGACCGGGATTATCCTTGAGAACCGTGTTGATACCGACGAGAATGGCATCAAAATCATTCCTTAAGGTATGGGCATACTCCCGTGCTTTCAAGGAGGTAATCCATTTTGACTGCCCTTTTGACGTTGCGATCTTTCCATCCAGGGTTTGGGCGGTTTTGGCAACAACAAAAGGCGTTTTATGTTTTACGTATTTCACAAAGGCTTCGTTCATATGTTCGAGCTCTTGCCGAAGGCATCCGACTTTAACTTTAATCCCACGGCGTTTCAATTTTGCAATAGATTTACCATTCGTCAACGGATTGGGGTCTTTCATTCCAATGACAACTTCCCTGATTCCGCTTTTAATAATAGCATCCACACACGGCGGGGTTTTCCCAAAATGAAAACAAGGTTCCAGCGTAACATAAAGCTTTGCCCCTTTGGCCTGACGACCGGCCCGGCTGATAACCGTGACCTCAGCGTGCGGCCCGCCGTATCGCCGGTGCCAGCCCTTTGCGATAATTCTTCCCTTTTTTACAAGCACAGCACCGACCATGGGATTGGGAGAAGTATATCCCTTTCCCTTTCGGGCCAAACCACAGGCTATTTTCATGTAATCGATATCTGCCCTCATGATGAACAACGTTCTTTTAATTTCTCAACCAGTTCACAAGGAATCTTAACTCTACCGATATAGGAATTCTCTTTATTTCTTCCATGCGCATCGGATCCTCCGGTCATCAGCAAATTGTGCTTCTTGGCAATCCCCTCATAATAAGAGACCGTCGTCTTCGCACAATCCGAATAGTAAACCTCCAAGCCCCCTAACCCCGCCTCAACAAACCCGGGGATCAACTCATCGGTGTTGGTCACCATCGGATGCGCGAGAACCGAAACACCTCCAAATCGGTGGATCAAATCAATGGCTTCATGCGGTGTTTGTTTAAATTTGTGGACATACGCCGGGCATCCATTTCCCAAATACTTCTTAAAGGCCCCATAGGTGTTTTTAACCCATCCTTTTTTAATTAATAAAGCAGCAAGATGAGGTCTGCCCACGGCATCGGATTTTGCCAAAGAACAAACCTCCTGTGCCGTAATATTATCAACTCCCTGTTCTTTCAATTTCTCGATCATTTTCCCGATACGCGTGACCCGTGCATTTTGAAACTGCGCGAGTCTTTCTTTGAGGTGCTTATTTTGATGATCAAAAAAATAACCCAGGATATGGACATCCTTATGATTGATCTCCGTCGACAGTTCAACTCCGGGGATCACCAGAAGATCATCCTTTTTTGCGGCTTCTATGGCGGGCAAAATGCCGTCTACGGTATCATGATCCGTAATGGCAATGCAGGAAAAACCCTTCTCCACGGCTTCCTGAACAACCTCCTGCGCAGAGGCCGTGCTATCGGAGTAATGTGTGTGAATATGCAGGTCGGCAAACTTTTCCATATACTTCACAATTAATAATTCCGAAGCATAGATATGTCTCCGTCGCGAGTTCCGCAGCCATCCCGCTTTAGAAGGCGGGATGTTGCGAGGACTGTCTGAGCAGAGGAGACATATCTATGCTTCGGAATCACAATTTATGTTCCGGAGAAATTTCTGTCTTGTGTATTTTATCTAAAATACCGTTTACGAATTTACTGGATTCGGTATCACCGTATTTCTTGGCTAACTCAACGGCTTCGTTAATGGTTACCTTGGGAGGGATATCCGGGGCATATTGAAGTTCAAAGACCCCTAACCGCAGGATATTGCGGTCAATAATGGCCATGCGTTTTAACTGCCAGTTATCGGCGTATTGTGAAATCTTTCCGTCAAGAGCGTCTAAATAGTGATCCACACCGGAAATCAAACGGTTCGCAAACTCCCGGGACTCCTGGTGGACCGATAGTTCCGCATCCCAGAACTTCTCGGCCGCATCTGTCACCGTTGTTCTCGTAACATCCTTTTGATAAAGAACTTTTAAAGCATACTCCCGGGCCTGTGTTCTTCTGCGCATACTTTATTCATCTTTCCAAGACCTTGACCATCTCAATAGCTGCCAGGGCCATATCCCTGCCTTTATTATCCCCTTTAACCTCTGATCTTTTATAGGCCTGGTTCACCGTATCCGTCGCAAGGACACCGAAGAGAACCGGCTTGCCTGTCATAAGAGAGACCTGAAGTATTCCCCGGGCCGCTTGTTGGGCAACCAACTCAAAATGAAGGGTCTCCCCTTTAATCACGGCCCCGAGACAGATAACAGCATCAATGGATTTCTTCCTGGCCAACTTTAGAGCAGTGACCGGAATTTCAAATGATCCAGGCACCTCAACAATCGTCACGGCACTCTTCTTGACACCATTTTTATTCAATTCATCAAGACATCCGTCGAGAAGCCGTTGGGTGATAAATTCATTAAATCGCGAGACAATAATCCCGTATTTTTTCTTTCTGATTGTCTTTGCCATAGAATTGAAAATGATACCTTAAAGAATATGCCCCAACTTGTCTTTCTTTGCCTTCAGATATTCTTTAGTGGAAGAAGTATGGGGTATCTTGATGGGAATTCTTTCGACAACCGTTAATCCATATCCCTCGAGGCCAACGATCTTTCTTGGGTTATTGGTGAGAAGTCTGATCTGTTTGATTCCCAAATCAACCAGGATTTGTGCCCCTAAACCATAATCACGCAAATCAGCGGAAAAGCCCAAGGCCTCATTGGCCTCAACCGTATCCATCCCCCCGTCCTGCAAACTATACGCCTTCATTTTATTCAAAAGGCCAATCCCGCGGCCTTCCTGGCGCATATATAAAAGAACACCTGAACCGTTGTCCCGGATTTTCTCCATGGCGGTGGTAAGTTGCGCATTGCAATCGCACCTTTGGGAACCGAAAACATCGCCTGTCAAACATTCGGATTGAACGCGGACCAACTCCGGAACCGACCCGTCAACCTTTCCCAAAAGCAGGGCAACATGAGATTGTCCGTCAAGCTTTGATTCATACCCGATCATTTTAAAATCACCGTACGGCGTCGGAAGAGTTGTTTCCACAGCTCTTTCAATAATCTTTTCACGGGTTCGGCGATATTCAATAAGGCTGGCGATCGAACAAATTCTAATCTTATGTTTCTTAGAAAACTCAAAAAGTTCCGGCGTCCGGGACATGGTCCCGTCATCATTCATAATCTCGCAAATAACGCCCGCAGGATAAAGACCCGCGACACGCGTCAAATCTACAGAGGCCTCGGTATGCCCGGCGCGGACCAAAACCCCTCCCCGCTTAGCCCGTAAAGGAAACAAATGCCCCGGCGTTTCCAAATCACTCGGTTTGGTTTTAGAATCTACCAGCATTTGAATCGTATAGGAACGGTCAAAAGCCGAGATACCCGTTGTAATCCCTTTTGCCGCATCAACGGAAACAGTCCAGCCGGTATTACTCTTTTGATGTTGTGCGTGAGACAGAATATTATCCTTCATTGGATGAAGCCCTAATTCGTCTAATCGTGATTCTTCCATAGGAACGCAGATGAGTCCCCGGGCGTATTTGGCCATAAAATTAATGCTCTCAGGCGTGATAAACTGGGCGGCGATCAAGAGATCTCCTTCATTCTCCCTGCCTTCATCATCCATAACAACAACCATTTTGCCTTCTTGCAAATCTTTGATAGCTTCTTCAATAGTATTAAACATGATTTCCCCTCTTTAAGATGATTAAATACTTATAGTGTCTCGACGATATGGTGTGTAATATATTCGAAATATAAAGAGTTGTCAAGGTTTTTGCACTCCCCTGCGGGGATCCTTGCAAATTCTCACAACTCCTTATATAATAACAACATGCGTTTGGAAGAAAAGATCGCCCAACTTCTCACAGAGAACAAAAAGACCCTCGCTGTGGCTGAGTCTTGTACCGGCGGTCTTTTGGGTCATCGGGTAACCAATATTCCGGGAAGTTCAGAATTTTTCCAACTCGGCCTGATTACGTACAGCAATGAATCCAAGAGACAACTCCTCAAAATCCCGTCCCGAATTCTCTCGCGCAAAGGTGCCGTCAGCGAAGAGGTTGCCGTTCTTATGGCCACGCGTATACGAAAGCTGGCTCAAACCGATTTTGGCATAGGAATCACCGGTATTGCAGGCCCGACAGGCGGCACCCTGAAAAAACCTGTCGGTTTTACCTATATTGCTGTTGCTACGGGAGTGGAGACGTTATGTCTCAAATGTCTTTTTAAGGGCAACCGCCTGCAGATCAAAACCCAGGCCGCAACCCAGGCACTTAAATTACTGTTAGAATTCTTGAAATAGTTCTCTCTAAAATGGAGGAAAACTATTTCACCTCCGCCCTCGCAATTTTGCCAATAACCGCAGAATTTCCATGTAAAGCCAGATGAGTGTCACCATCAATACAAAGGCACCGTACCATTCCATGTATCTCGGAGCGCCTTGCTGTGCACCTTTCTCAATGATGTCAAAATCCAGGACAAGATTCAAAGCCGCAATCCCGACGACAAGGAGGCTAAAGCCAATGCCGATCATCCCGCTTCCGTGAATTAAGGGAATCCCACGGCCAAAGAAACTTAAAATCCAACCGACGAAATAAACAAGAAATATGGCCCCTGTAGCTGATGCCACACCCATCCTGAATTTATCCGTCACTTTAATAATGCGGGATTTATACAACGCGAGCATACAAAACAATGTCCCGAATGTCAGGGCCACCGCCTGAATAACAATCCCCGGATAACTCTTCTCAAAGAGAGCGGAAATCCCGCCAAGGACAAGTCCTTCACATAAGGCATAGGCCGGGGCTGTAAATTTAGCCCACGGAAGTTTAAAAATAGTAACCATCGCCAGGATGAGACCGGCAATGGCTCCCCCTATAATAAAAGGCATCACCATGGCAGCCGACTGCCCGGCAGCAGCCTCATCCCCGAATACAGGAACAGGCTGCATCAGTTTTCCCCAAACCCATGATGCGCTTAAAAGAAGCAAAAAGAAGAGGATAAAACATTTATTCACTGTCCCCTGGATTGTCATGGCACCACTCCCTGTGTCCGCGCGCGCACCCGCGAAGATGGAAGGGTTTAAAGCCGGATTGCTTGTCCGCATCATCTTAAGTTCCTCCGTTGTTTTTTACCATGGGACTATTCCACTTAAACGAATTGCCGCATGCATGACAATATTGGTATATATCCCGGCGACAATGTCATCCATCATGACACCTGTTCCCCCTTTAATTTCCTCAAATTTATTCACCGGGTAAATTTTAAACATATCAAATGCCCGGAAAAGAAAGAACGTTGTTATGACCACCGCCGGTGTTATGGGTAGCAGAAAAAGGGATATCATGATACCGGAAACCTCATCAATCACGATGCAGGAAGGATCCTCCTTCTGCATCAACTTTTCCATCTTCCCGCTCGTCATAAATCCCAGCGCTGTGACAAGGACGAATACAGCAATATAGAAAAACAGTGTCTGGTGCAGGAGAACACAAATAAGGACACCCACGGCACTGGCCAAGCTGCCCGGCGCCAAAGGGAAAAATCCGATGTAAAAAAAGGATGCGATCAATTTGGTCATTTGATTGAGTACCTTCAACACCCCACCAAAGACTTTCGATTATTCCATAGATAGGAAACCCCGGAGACAAAGGTTAGCGTCACCGTAAACAGCATGACAACATAAATTCCATGGAGCCAAGTCCCCTTTAGAGGATCAGACCAGTGAAAAGCTACAACGGCCTCTTGATATATAATAAATATTAAAATAAAGCCTATCGCGAAAATCTGAAAAGCCGTTTTATATTTCCCTGCCTGTTCAGCCGCCAGGACCTTTCCCTTCTTCATAGCGACAATGCGGAATCCCGTCACAATAACCTCCCTCGCGAAAATAGCGTAAAACATCCATTCGGCTACAAAGTGCATACGCATAAAAATGAAAAAGGCTGCGAGAATCATAAATTTATCAGCGATAGGATCCATAATCTTCCCGAAATCACTGATCAGGTTATGCCTTTTGGCATAATACCCATCGAAGAAATCCGTGAAGGCAGCCAAAGCAAAAAATATGCCGGCTGTCACCACCGGCAGAAGCCCTTCTTGCGTTACAAAAAATATAAAACCAATCGTAAGAAATATCCGTAATATCGTCAAGGCATTAGGTAGATTCATGTCGCGTTCCCTATAAGATCATATTCAAGAAAATCTGTTATTTTAACATCAACAAAGTCGCCCGGACGCAATCTCTTTTTCGAATGAACGTAAACCATACCGTCAACGTCCGGAGCATCGTATTCTGTACGGCCCGAATAAACCCCTACGTCACCTTTTTGTTTTTCATCTATCAGAACGTTCATGGTCTTTCCGACATGTTGCTGCTGAATACCCCTGGAAATCTCCTGCTGCGCACGCATCAAGACATCCCTGCGCTTTTTCTTAATCGGCTCCGGCACTTGATCCGGCATATCATAAGCAGGCGTTCCCTCTTCACGGGAGAAGATAAAGACCCCGACCTTTTCAAAACGCATCTCTTTGACAAACGCGACCAATTCTTTAAAATCTTTTTCCGTTTCTCCGGGAAGGCCGACAATAAAGGTCGTACGCAGACTCACCTGGGGAATCTTTGTTCTTATCTTTTGAATAAGATTCCTTGTTTGCCTGGCTGTGATACGGCGATGCATCGACTTAAGCAGATGATCGCTGATATGCTGTAAAGGAATGTCGATATAGCTGCAGATCTTTTCTTCTTGCGCCACCACATCAATAAGCTCGTCGGTCACGTGCGCAGGAAAGGTATAAAGCAACCGGACCCACTTAATATTGTGAGTCATTTTTACGATTTTCTTCAATAACGCGGCCAGGCTTTTCTTGTGATAGAGATCCATCCCGTAAGCCGTGATATCTTGTCCGATGATGTTAAGCTCCTTAATACCGCGTCGATCAAGATCTTTGACCTGTGCCATAATCGACCCTATGGTGCGGGAAGAAAACCTTCCCTTAATAGCCGGGATGGCACAGAAACAGCATTGATTATAACAACTCTCACAAATTTTAAGATAAGTGAAATGTTTTGGCGTCAGATAAACCTGATCGGGAACCCCTGCTTTGGGAAAACGGGGGACACCGATAATCACATCAACGTCTTTAAACTCCGCGGCCAGTTCTTTCCCGTAGCGTTGGGCCAAACAGCCTGCAACAACAATTCTTTTGATTCTTTTATTTTTCTTTAAATCAATTAAATCCAGGATCCTGTCGATAGATTCTCTTTTAGCTTCTTCAATAAAGCCGCAGGTATTCAAGATAGCGACATCCGCCTTTTCGATATCGACGATCCTGTGCCCTTGTTTTTTTAAGCGTCCGAGAATTGCCTGAGAATCAACGAGATTGCGGGCGCACCCCAGATTAATCATCCCGACATTTTCCGTCATTTCTTCACAATCAACCCGTTCTTCGTTATAATCACTCTGCGCGTATTTCGATCAACCCGTCCGAGGCTTCCCAGGGCCTTCCCGTTGATTTCAAATTCGAGATAATAAATATTTTTTCCCGAAATCTCGATCTCTTTATCCGCATGCCATGTTTCCGAAGTACCCTGCTTTAAGGTTGACTGAAAAACAACATCACTGTCAGCTCTGACTTGCATCCAGGCCTTTCTTTTTGCCTTAACGGTAACCGTAATCTTCCACCGGGCAGGCTGTACCACGGCCGGCGGCAATGGCTTAGGCGGTGCGGCTTTAACCGTCTTGGGGACAACAACTTTTTTCTTTGCCCTGGGAGAAAGCTTTAGGGCAACTTTCTTCTTTCTGGACAATGCCTTTTTCTCTTTAGCGCGATTCACCCTTTTGCGTATTTTCTTACTGCGGACGGCTTTTCGCTTTCCCGAACTATGATATGCTTTTTGTCTTATGCACCCGATAATCCTTACAACCCCCAAGAGCATGCCTACGGTTAAAACAACGGTAACCATCTGTCGCTGCCGTTGCCGGCTGAAAAGATTCTCGAAATTTAAAGGAACTTTTTCTGATGAATTATCTTTCTTAGAAGGTTCCGGCAACTTTTCTTCATGATAATCATCTACAACCTCATAGACATCCACTCCCAAATACCGGGCATACATCTTCATGAAACCCTTTAAATAAAAAGCAGAAACGGTCCTCACGGTATATCCTTCTTCAATGGACCTCAGGACATCCAAAGGAATCTTCGTCGCCTCTTGCACTTCTCTCAGAGAAAACTTTTTAGCCTCTCTGGCTTCTTTAAATATTACCCCTTTGGGTTTTTTGTCTTCTTGATTTGATTTATCGTCTTTCATCATTTCTCATATGCTCCGTCAACCACTCTTCCCGGTCAATAAGAATGTCCCTGGGTTTACTTCCGCAATACGGTCCGACGACTCCACCCTGTTCCATCATATCGATCAACCGGGCAGCCCGTGTATACCCTAAACGCATCCGTCGCTGCAGGATCGAGACAGAAGCTTGATTTGTTTCAATCACCAATTGCAGGGCTTCATCATATAATTCGTCTTTTTCTCCCACCCCTGTGACACCGCCCTTTTTCTGATGTTCCAGGATCGTGTTATCATAAACCGGTTCCTGTTGATTTTTAATAAAATCAATAACCCTGTAAACTTCCGCGTCGGTTACAAAACTGCCCTGACCCCGTGTCGGTTTGGCCTCACCGGGTTTTATGAAAAGGAAATCCCCTCTCCCCAACAAAGCTTCTGCGCCGTTTAAGTCTAACACCGTGCGGGAATCGACTTTGGATGCCACTTTAAATGAAATCCGTGCCGGAAAATTGGCCTTGATAACGCCTGTGATCACATTCACCGACGGTCTTTGCGTGGCTAAGATAAGATGGATTCCGACCGCTCGGGATAATTGGGCTAAACGCGTTATGGCACTCTCAATCGTTTTAGCGGAAACCTGCATCAGGTCCGCCAATTCATCAATAACAACAACAATATACGGTAACGCATGTCCCTTATCATGGTAGGCCGTAATATTCCGGACACCGGCTTTAGATAACATCATATATCTGGATTCCATCTCGCCCACCACCCAGTTAAGCGCAGCGGATACTTTTTTATGATCGGTCACCGCCGGGCACAACATATGGGGAATGTCATTATAAAGCGCCAATTCAACCATCTTGGGATCCACCATAAGAAATTTTACTTCTTCGGGAGAAGCATTAAACAGCATCGACATAATGATACTGTTAATACAGACCGTTTTCCCGGAACCCGTTGTGCCGGCAATGAGAAGATGCGGCATCTGGGCCAAATCAGCCATAAGCGGTTTGCCTGAAATATCTTTACCGAGAGCCAGCATCAGCTTCGGGATAGAACGCCCGGCCCGCGCCCCCAAACCTTCAGAGAGAACATTTTTTAAGTACACGGCTGCCGTTGAACTATTGGGAACTTCAATCCCAACCCTGTTTTTTCCGGGGATAGGGGCCACAATACGCACCATCGCAACCTTCATGGCCAAGGCAATATCATTCGAGAGGGCGGTAATCTTTTGAACCTTGACGCCGGGGGCCGGTTCAAGTTCATAGCGCGTGATAACAGGACCTCTTTCAATATCGGCCACGCGGGCATTGACATTAAAATCCGACAAGGTCGCCTCCAGAATTTTCGCGCCCTGCTCCAGGTGACTTTGCACTTTGCCCGGTGAAACCGATGGCGGGGTTTCCAGCAAATCAAGACTGGGAATACGATATTCCCCGACAAGCTTAGGAATCCCGTCATTGATCGGTGGTGATGATCCTTCCGGTTTTCCCGTGATACGGATTGTCGGTTTCTTAGGTTCCACCTTTCCGGCAAAACTCTGCCGCACACCTTCAAACGGACCTGCGCCTCTGCTTCCTCTTTCACTCTTATTTTTTCTCTGGAATAACGATTTCCTTATTTCCGGGCGGGGTTGATATTGCGGCTTGGGTTGCGACGCGGCACGCGCGATGCGTATCCGTTGTTCTTCAAGTTTTGCCTGCGAAGCGGATAAAATCCTCTGTCCCTTTGCAGCCACCCAGAAAAAAATAGGAGAAACAAGGAATTCTCCGGTCAGAATTAATGTCAACAGACTTAAGGCAGACAAGATAATATAGGCTCCTGTCCGGCCGATGTACTGAATCAAAAAGTCGGAGCATACAAAACCGGCCATTCCGGCCCGCTGGAATCGTGCCGCGGAAGTCTCAAGCCCGATCATGCCGAACAAGGAACCGATGGCAAGAAACAGGATCAAAAAAGAACCGCATTTCAACAGAGTAAAATGAATATCGCGGAAAGAAAATTTATTCCAACTCCATAAAAGAAGAAAAACGACAAGAAAATACGTACTATAACCGAAGGTAAACAATAAAGAACCCGCCGTATAAGCACCTACAATACGGATCAGGTTACTGGAAGGGACATTAGGGTGAGAGGTATACCAAGGAAGATCTTCGGGGACGAAAGAAACAAGACTTGCCAATAAGAGCAAGCCAAAGGCCAGAATAATCACACCTTTGATTTCGCTGATGTATTCCTTTTTCATCAGATTTCTGA
>CBDUYP010000001.1:0-24893 GCA_965371485.1 uncultured bacterium | reverse complement strand
AATTCAAGTCGGATAAACAGGCAGGCATTCACGTCGGCATAGGAAAACGGTCTTTTTCAAAAGCCCATCTTCTGGAGAATGCAGATTGTTTGATCGCGGCGATAAACCGTGCCAAACCGGCAGCGGTGAAAGGTCATCTCTTTAAAACTCTTTTCGTATCAACGACCATGGGGGCGGGTACAAGGGTACAGGTGTAGATAAATGGAAAAAGTCGGTAAAATCTTTCGCGAGAGTCTCGTAGATACTATTAAGAAAGGTGTTGAAAATAACGACAACACTTTTCTTTTAAGTTATTCAGCTGTTTCTGCGATACAGTTGGACGGCCTCAGGAAAGGGCTTAAATCTATGGGCGCAAGCGTTTATGTTTCCAGGAACCGTATCGCGCGATTAGCTCTTAAAGAATTAAAACAGGATGAATTTTCCAGAAATATTGAAGGTCAAATTGCTTTTGTCTGGGGAGGAAGGGATCCCGCAGCGGTCTCCAAGGCCCTGATAAAATTTGCGAAAGAATATAAGAGTGTCATTGTCAGAGGCGGGTTGCTGGAAGGGGCTATATTAGGGAAGGCAGACATTCAACGATTGTCTGATTTGCCTTCAAGAGAGGTTCTTCTTTCGCAAGTGTTGCAACTCATATTGTCTCCATTAACCCGGCTACTCGGGGTTATGAACGGTAAGTCACGAGAGTTATTGTCTATTTTAAAACAATTAAGCGAAAAAAAAGGGGGAAGTTGAAATGACTGAAAGTACAGTGGAAGAAAAAAAGGAAAAAGTAGAGCTTCCTGCTAAGCTCGAAGAAGTGGCTAAAACGATTGAGGGTTTGACCGCCCTTGAGCTTGCAGATTTGGTTAAGGGGCTTGAGGACAGGCTTGGTATTCAGGCTGCCGCACCCATGGCTGCCGGGATGGTTATGGCCGGGGCACCTGCTGGGGGAGGAGAGGCTGCTGCCGCAGAAGAGAAAACATCTTTTGATGTGGTTTTAACCGAAATCGGTGACAAGAAGATTTCCGTCATCAAAGAAGTGAGGGCTGCGACGAATTTAGGCTTAAAAGAAGCCAAAGATCTTGTCGAGGCCGCTCCTAAATCTTTTAAAGAAGGAGTAACGAAAGAGGAAGCTGAAGAACTCAAGAAAAAGCTTGAGGCTGTCGGAGCAAAGGTTGAGATTAAATGAGAAAACTGAAAATTAAGAATTTCGGTAAAATCAAAGATAATTTCGAGTTGCCGCAACTGCTTGATATACAGCTTAAGGCTTATGAAAGTTTCTTGCAGAGAGGTGTCTCCCATGACAAGCTCAATGATCAGGGGCTCGAGGAAGTTTTTCGGGAGGCTTTTCCGCTGGAAAGTTATGACGGGCAGGTGAAGCTGGATTATCTCAGTTACTATTTAGGCAAAGAGAAGTATTCCAGTGAAGAATGTCAACGCAGGAGTATGACATATGCGGTTCCTCTTAAAGTGAAACTTCGTTTGATTTCGCCGACGGATATCAAAGAGCAGGAAGTATATTTCGGCGATTTCCCTCTCATGACCGTGAAAGGGACTTTCATTATTAACGGTGATGAAAGGGTTGTGGTTTCCCAGATCCAACGTCCGCCGGGAGTTTCCTTTGAAGAGGAATTGCATCCGACCGGAAAAAGCATTTATCTCGGACGCATTATTCCTTCGCGGGGCGCATGGTTCGAGATTAAATATGATCTCAACGATGTCATGCTTGCCTATATTGACAGAAGGAGAAATTTTCCTGTTACTCAAATCCTGAGAATCATGGGTCTTTCCAGCAATGAAGATATGAAGCAGATGTTAGGGGAGACGTATGACAAGCTCGAAAATACGTTAGAACGGGATCACACCACCAATAAAGAAGAAGCCCTCCTGGATTTTTATCGTAAAATGCGTCCTACTGAACCGGCCACTGTCGAAGTTGCAGATGCCCTTTTCTTCCGGTTGTTCTTTGATCCCAAACGATATGATTTAAGTAAGGTGGGACGGCATATCATTAATAGAAAGTTAGGGACAAAAGTTCCTTCGGATCACAGAGTATTGGATATTCAAACGGTTTCCGCAGTTATTCATTATTTAATCGGGCTGAGGGATGGCACAGGGGAAACAGATGATATTGACCATTTGGGAAACAGGCGTATTAAAACCGTTGGCGAGCTTGTACAAAATCAGGTGCGGATCGGGCTTTCACGATTAGAACGATCCATCAAAGAGCGTTTGGTGGTCATGGGTTCTTTCGAAAATTTAACGGCGCATCATTTAATCAATTCCAGATTATTCTCTAATCAAATTCATGACTTTTTTGCCAGGAGCCAGTTGTCGCAGTTTATGGACCAGGTCAATCCTCTTTCGGAGATGACACATAAGAGACGTTTAAGTGCTCTTGGCCCGGGCGGTTTATCCCGTGAACGGGCAGGATTTGAGGTGCGTGACGTCCATCCCACCCATTATGGACGGGTCTGTCCTATTGAGACGCCGGAAGGGCCCAATATCGGCCTTATTTCTTCTTTGACAACGTGTGCCCGTGTCAATGAATTGGGTTTTATTGAGACACCCTACTACAAGGTGGAGAACGGGCGGGTCACGAGAAAGATTGAATATTTAACGGCTGATGTTGATCAGGACAAATACATCGCTCAAGCGAATGCCGCTTTGGATAAAGACGGTTATTTTAGTGAGAAAGAAATTATCTGCCGCTACAAGACGGATTTTCCTAAAGTCAAGCCGCAGCAGATTGATTACAAAGACGTATCTCCGAAACAATTGGTATCGGTCGCTACATCGTTAATACCCTTTTTGGAACATGATGACGCCAACAGGGCATTGATGGGGTCCAATATGCAGCGTCAGGCTGTTCCTTTAATGACAACAGAAATTCCTTATGTCGGAACGGGGATGGAGGGTAAGGTCGCCGGGGATTCCGGTGTTGTTACGATTGCCCAAGGATCCGGCAAGGTCACACAAGTCGACGGACAAAAAATTGTTGTAGGGGATGACGTGTATCCGCTCAAAAGTTTTTCGCGTTCAAATGCCAATACCTGTATTATTCAAAGGCCGCTTGTTCAGTTGGGAGAGCATGTTGAAAAAGGACAGATCATTGCTGACGGGATGGCAACAAAAGACGGAAGAATTGCGTTAGGGCGCAATGTGCTCGTGGCCTTTATGCCATGGCGCGGCTATAATTTTGAGGATGCGATTCTTATTAATCAGCGTATTGTTCGCGAAGATGGTTTTACCTCTATTCATGTTGAGAAATTTGAAATCGAGGCGCGGGAGACAAGGCTTGGGAATGAAGAAATCACCCGGGATATCCCTAATATCGGAGAGGATGCTTTAAAAGATTTAACGGAAGACGGTATTGTCCGTGTGGGGGCTGAGGTGAAAGCCGGGGACATCCTCGTTGGAAAAGTCACACCGAAAAGCGAGAAGGAACTCACTCCGGAGGAAAGATTGTTGCGGGCTATCTTCGGAAAAAAGGCAGCCGATATCAGAGATACGTCCTTAACATTATCGCCGGGGATTGAAGGTGTTGTTGTTAATACGGAATTGTTCCAGCGTACCGAACGAGGCCGGAAATCCAAAGCAGACAAGGCTAAAGAACAAGAGGCTGTAAAGAAGATAAAGGAATATTACAGGCAGGAAATTGAATTCATCGAAATAGAGAAAGAAAAGAAACTTTGCAAAATCCTTAATGTTTCCGGGAAAAAACTTAAAACCTTGAACCTTTCAAAATATGGGGAAGATTCTGAAGTCAGGGAGCTTTTAAACTTCTTTAATGATAAGATTGCTGAGCTGGCTGACGAGGAAGTTCAGGAAACGGATCGCGTCAAACGGGGGGATGAATTGCCGGCAGGTGTTTTGAAACGTGTTGTTGTCTATGTTGCGACAAAACGCAAATTGTCCGAAGGGGATAAAATGGCAGGCCGTCATGGAAATAAGGGAATCGTTTCGCGAATTTTACCTGAAGAGGACATGCCTTATCTGGAGGATGGAACGCCGGTTGATATTGTTCTTAATCCCCTTGGGGTTCCTTCCCGTATGAATGTCGGGCAGTTGTTAGAGACGCATCTCGGTTGGGCTGCGAAAGCCCTTGGGTTTTATGCCGAGACCCCTGTTTTTAACGGGGCCACGGAAAAGGAGATTCAAGATTTTCTTAAGGAGGCGGATCTTCCGGAGGCTAAGGGGAAGACAACGGTTTATGACGGATTTACAGGTATTCCGTTTGATCAAAAAGTGACAGTCGGTTATATCTACATGTTAAAACTCAACCACCTTGTTGATGAGAAGATCCATGCCCGTTCTATCGGCCCGTATTCATTAGTAACGCAGCAGCCGTTAGGCGGCAAGGCCCATTTCGGTGGTCAGCGGTTTGGAGAAATGGAAGTTTGGGCTTTGGAATCTTATGGGGCCGCGTATACCCTTCAGGAGATGTTAACCGTTAAGAGTGATGATGTCACCGGGCGAAGTCAGATCTACGAAGCCATTGTTAAAGGGGAACAAAAGCTTGTAACAGGCACCCCGGAGTCCTTCAATGTCCTTATTAAAGAATTGCAGGGATTATGTTTGGATATAAAGATGGAAAAAGCGGTTTCAGAACCAGTAAAGGATAAAAAAAGGTAAAATGATTACAAAAAAAGTCATGGTTGACCGCGACAGAGTTTCTATCAAGATCGCTTCTCCGGAGATTATCCGGTCTTGGGCAAGTGGTATTGTTAAAAAGGCTGAAACATTGAATTATAGAACGTTAAAACCGGAAAAGGATGGTTTATTCTGTGAGAGGATTTTCGGCCCTGTTCGCGATTGGGAATGTAATTGTGGGAAATACAAAGGAATTAAGTTTAAGGGGATTACCTGTGACCGTTGTGGGGTAACGGTGATGCGTTCTTCCGTTCGCCGGGAGCGTATGGGCCATGTTGAACTGGCTTGTTCTGTGACGCACATATGGTTTTATAAGGCCGTTCCAAGCCGCTTATCCGCCTTGCTTCAGGTTGCTTTAAGGGATCTTGAAAAATTGATTTATTACGAAGAGTATATTGTCATTGATCCGGGGGATACGCCGTTAAAGAAGAAAGAATTTTTGTCCGAAGATAAATATCAGGAAGCTATTGTCAAATATGGGGGGGCATTTAAGGCCAGAATAGGGGCTGAGGCGGTTAAAGAAATACTTCGGGAAACTGATTTGAACGCCTTAAGTAAGAAACTCCGCAAGGATTTAGAAAAAGCCACTCCTTCGGGAACAAACGCAAAGAAGATCGCCAAGACATTAAAAATTGTCGAGGATTTTAAAACTTCGGGAAATAAACCGGAATGGATGGTTCTGGATGTCATCCCGGTTATCCCTCCGGACTTAAGACCGCTTGTTCCTCTTGAAGGGGGACGATTTGCCACCTCTGATTTAAATGATTTATACCGGCGCGTTATCAACCGCAATAATCGATTAAAAAAACTTATGGATTTAAAGGCTCCTGAGATTATTATTCGTAATGAGAAGCGTATGCTTCAGGAAGCGGTTGACGCGTTACTTGATAATGGACGACACGGCCGCCCTGTCTTAGGTTCGGGGAACCGACCGCTTAAATCTTTGTCTGACATGCTTAAGGGAAAGCAGGGACGTTTCCGCATGAATCTTCTGGGGAAACGCGTCGATTATTCCGGTCGTTCTGTTATTGTCGTTGGGCCGACATTAAAGTTGCATCAATGCGGGTTACCTAAGAAAATGGCTCTGGAATTGTTTGAACCGTTTATTATCCGGAAATTAAGAGAAAAAGGGTTCGTTCATACCATTAAAGGCGCCAAACGTATGGTCGAAAAAGCTAAAATGGAAGTTTGGGATATCCTTGATGAAGTCATTCATGACCATCCGATTATGCTTAACCGTGCTCCGACGCTTCACAGGTTAAGTATCCAGGCATTTCAACCGGTTCTTATTGAAGGCAAGGCCATCAAGCTTCATCCTCTGGTATGCTCGGCCTTTAATGCGGATTTCGACGGGGATCAAATGGCTGTTCATGTTCCGCTTTCATTGGAAGCACAGATTGAATGCCGGTTGGAATTGTTATCGGTTAATAATCTCTTCTCTCCTGCTGACGGACGTCCGATTGTTTCTCCGACACAGGATATGGTTTTGGGACTTTATTACATTACGAAGGATAGAGAGGAAAATGTAGAAACGAAAAAAGTTTTTGCGAGTATGGAAGAAGTTGTCATCGCATATCATGACGGTCAGTTGAAGTTGCATAGCGGCATTAAGTTGAGACTGGATAGACCCCTCTGGGGTGATGAAAAGCCTTCCTTGATTATATCCCAGGGAAAGGCCCTTCTCGGTGATGTCAAAAAAGAGACTGAGGCGCAAACAGAACAGCTTTATAAAGTGAACATTATTGAAACGACGGTGGGGAGGGTCTTCTTTAACGAATTGTTGCCGAAGGGATATGGTTTTGTTAATGAGACTCAGGATAAAAAGAAGGTGGGGGCGGTTATATCCGATTGTTATAAACGTTTCGGGCAGAACACGACCGTCCATCTGTTAGATGCCCTTAAAGAATTTGGTTTTAATTCCGCGACACATGCCGGGATTTCTATTGCCATTGATGATTTAACGAGTCCCACGGAAAAGAAGCAGCATCTTAAAGAGGCTAAACAAGAGGTTTCAAAAGTTGAGGAGCAGTATCGAAAAGGTATTATTACGGGACGGGAACGTTATAACAAGATTATCGATATCTGGACGCATACGACCGAAAAACTGTCGGATCTGGTCTTTGAGCAAATGGATGCCTTTAATCCCGTTTTTATCATGGCGGATTCCGGCGCGCGTGGGTCGCGGTTACAGATCCGTCAGTTATCAGGGATGCGCGGACTGATGGCCAAGCCTTCCGGTGAAATTATTGAGAATCCCATTACGGCGAGTTTCCGGGAAGGATTGACAGTGCTGGAATACTTCATTTCTACACATGGGGCGCGAAAGGGATTGGCGGATACGGCCCTCAAGACAGCGGATGCCGGTTATTTGACGCGTCGTCTTGTTGATGTGGCCCAGGAAGCCGTTATTACCGAAGCAGACTGCGGCACGTTAAGCGGCATTACCGTTGCGGCTATTGTCGAGGGAGATGAACTCGTTGTCAGTCTTAAGGAAAGAATTATAGGCCGTGTGGCTTTGGATAGCATCGTTGATGTTATTACAGACCAGGTTGTCGTGGCCGCTGGAGAAGAGATTACGGAAGAAAAGGCTGTTGTTATTGAACAGCTGGGGATCGAAAAGGTTCGCATCAGAAGTGTTCTGACCTGTGAGGCAGAACGAGGTGTTTGTATTAAATGTTATGGGCGTAACCTTTCCAGTCAGAGACTTGTTGAAATCGGCGAGGCGGTTGGTACCATTGCCGCGCAGAGTATCGGGGAACCGGGCACGCAGTTGACCATGCGCACGTTTCACATCGGAGGAACGGCGAGCCGGTCCGTTGAGCAATCTTTTTATCGTTCCAAAAATAAAGGGGTTGTTAAATATCATCAATTACGCGCCGTTGAAAGAAACAAAGAATACGTTGTTCTTAACCGTAACGGCGCGATTAGTATTAATAATGAATATGGACGTGAATTCGAACGTTACCAGCTTCCTCAGGGAGCCACTCTTAAATACGCCGACGGGGTTGAGATTAGAGAGGAAGAAATTTTCGCGACATGGGATCCCTATACGATTCCTATTATTACGGAAGTTAAGGGAATTGTTAATTCAGAAGATTTTATTCAGGATGTGACGGTTCAGGAAGAGCAGAATCCGGTTACGGGGATTACCGAACGGGTTATCGTTGAGCATAAACCGGAGTATCACCCGCAGATTATCATTACCGATGACAAGAAAGAGATTATCGGGATTTATTCGATTCCCGCGGGAGCGCATATTCTTGTCAATGATAAAGGGGTGGTAAAGGCCGGAGACCTCATTGCTAAAATTCCGCGCGGTGTCGGAAAGACGAGGGATATTACCGGAGGGCTTCCCCGCGTGGCGGAATTGTTTGAGGCCCGGCGCCCTAAAGATCCTGCGATCATCAGTGAAATTGACGGGTTTGTCGAGTTTGGGGAAGACAAGAAGGGATTGCGTACCATCGTTGTTAAAAGTCCGACGGGGATGACGAAGGAATATACGATCCCCCATAGAAAACATCCCAATATTTATAAAGGGGATCGTGTTTTTGCCGGACAACAACTTACCGACGGCCCGGTTGTTCCCCAGGACATCCTGCGTGTCTGCGGGGATAAAGTCTTGCAGGAGTATTTACTCAATGAGGTGCAGGAGGTTTATCGTTTGCAGGGGGTGTGCATCAACGATAAACACATTGAACTTATTATCTCGCAGATGTTGAAGAAGGTTAAGGTGGAGGATTCCGGGGATACGTCGCTTCTTATCGGCGAACAGGTCGACCGTGGTAAATTTAAAAAAGTTAATGAGGAAGTTTTAAAGAAAAAGGGCAAGCCTGCCCAAGCGACACCTCTCTTGTTGGGGATTACAAGGGTATCATTAACGACGGAAAGTTTTATATCGGCCGCAAGTTTCCAGGAGACAACACGCGTCTTGACAGAGGCGGCGGCTTCTGGTAAAGTTGACTATTTGTGTGGATTAAAAGAGAATGTTATTGTAGGACACATAATCCCGGCGGGCACGGGTCTTAAATGTTACGATAAAGTAGAAATGGTAAAATATGCCGACGATACAACAACTGATTCGCAAGAGAAGACAACGGAAACAGAAAAAAAGTAAGTCGCCTGCTTTAAATACCTGTCCGCAAAAGCGGGGAGTTTGTTTGCAGGTGAAAACGATGACGCCCAAAAAGCCGAACTCGGCATTGCGTAAAATCGCGAGAGTCCGATTGTCTAATCGCACCGAGGTGACTTCCTATATTCCGGGAGAGGGGCATAATCTTCAGGAACATTCGATCGTTCTTGTCAGAGGCGGTCGTGTTAAAGACTTGCCGGGTGTTCGTTATCATATCGTACGAGGGACATTGGATACGGCAGGGGTTTCGAAGCGCAAGCGGTCGCGGTCAAAATACGGAACGAAGATGGAGAAATAATCAGGAAAGACGGGTAGAACAATGCGCAGACGCAGAGCAGAAAAACGAAAAGTTGCATCGGATCCGAAATATAGCAGCCAGTTGGTGGGAAGGCTTATTAACACGATTATGGTTCAAGGCAAAAAGGCTGTTGCGGAAAAAATCGTTTATGGTGCTATGGAAAGTTTAAAACAAAGAGCGCATGATGAAAGTGCTCTTAAGGTTTTCAATAAGGCTGTTGAAAATGTACGTCCCCGTCTGGAAATTAAACCGAGACGCGTCGGAGGGGCTACTTATCAGGTTCCCGTGGAAGTCTCGGTTCAGCGCGGTAATTCTTTGGCATTGCGGTGGATTCGGGATTTTGCCAAGAAGAAAAAGGGTAGGCCGATGGTTATTAAGCTGGCGGATGAACTCCTCGCTGCTTATAAATTTGAGGGACCCGCTATTAAAAAAAAGGATGAGACACATAAAATGGCTGAGGCGAACAAGGCCTTTGCGCATTTGCG
Source organism: uncultured bacterium (assembly GCA_965371485.1). GTDB lineage: Bacteria > Omnitrophota > Gorgyraeia > Zapsychrales > JANLHA01 > CBDUYP01. The sequence goes on along the minus strand of CBDUYP010000001.1, from coordinate 15,349 downwards.
GTGGTAGATCATGACTGAAAAAATACCTTTAAAAGACGTCAGAAATATCGGGATCATTGCGCATATTGATGCCGGTAAGACAACAACAACAGAGCGCATTCTTTATTATGCCGGGGTCATTCATAAAATGGGTACGGTTGATGAAGGGAATGCCACGATGGACTGGATGGCACAGGAGCAGGAACGCGGCATTACGATTACCTCAGCCAACACGGCCTGTTTTTGGAATAAAAAGAAGATCAATATCATTGATACGCCGGGTCACGTGGATTTTACCGTTGAGGTGGAACGATCCCTGAAAGTTCTTGACGGGGCGGTGGTGGTCTTGTGCGCCACCAGCGGTGTTCAGTCACAGACGGAAACGGTGTGGCGGCAAGCAGACCGCTATAAAGTCCCGCGCATATTCTTCATCAACAAAATTGACCGTCTCGGTGCCGATTTTGAAGCGGTTATAAAGGATATCCATGACCGTTTAGGGGCTAATGCCGAAGCGATTCAGATTCCTGACGGAGCAGAGGACAATTTTAAAGGGATCGTTGATTTGATAGAGGAAAACTACATTGTTTATAAAGATGCTGACGGAATGGAATTTGAAAGGCAGGCTATTCCGGATCATTTAAAAGAAAAGGCCAAAGAAAGCCGTCATGTGCTTTTGGAAAAGTTGGCAGATGCTGATGATGGCATCATGGAAAAGTTTCTGGAAGAAAAAGAAATTTCTGCCGATGAAATAAAAGCGGCCATCCGTAAAGGCGTTATCAAGAATACCTTTCTTCCTGTTCTCGTCGGAACGGCACTTCGAAACAGAGGTGTGCAGATGGTGCTGGATGCCGTTACCGAATATTTGCCTTCCCCTCTCGATGTCCCCCCGGTTCCCGGGATAAATCCTAAAACAGAAGAACATACCGAACGCAAAGCATCCCCAGAGGAACCTTTGAGCGCGCTTGTTTTTAAAATAGCCTCAGACCCCTATGTGGGAAAATTATTTTATACGCGAATTTATTCCGGAGTCATCGAATCCGGCGCAACGGTTTATAATTCTTCCCTCCGGAAAAAAGAAAGAATTTCTAAAATTGTTGTCATGCATTCTAATAAACAGGAAATTGTTCCCAGGGTCGAGGCAGGAGAGATTGTCGCTCTTGTCGGTTTAAAGGAAACGAAATCCGGGAACACGATTTGCAGTGAAAAAGAACAAATCCTCCTTGAAAACATGAAGGTTCCTGAACCGGTTGTCTCCATGGCCATTGAGCCGAAAACAAAGGCCGATCAGGACAAGATGGGGTTGACATTGAGGAAATTTTTGGATGAGGATCCTTCTCTTAGGGTAAAGTACAATCATGAAACGGGCCAGACAATCATCTCCGGCATGGGGGAATTGCATCTCGATATTATTATTGACCGCATGAAACGCGAGCATGGGTTGGAAACGAATATCGGACGTCCGCAGGTTGCTTATCGCGAAGCCATTACTCAAAAAGTGACAGGGATTGTGGGAAAACATATTACTCAGACAGGCGGCCGCGGTCAGTATGGACATTGTATTATTAATATTGAGCCGGCGGAAGAACCCGGCAAGGGCATTGAATTTATTAATAAAATCAAGGGGGGAAATATTCCCCGTGAATATATTCCGGCCGTTGAAAAAGGGGTTCGGGAGGGAGCGCAAAACGGTATCCTTGCCGGATATCCCGTCTCAGATTTTGTGGTAACGCTGGTCGATGGGTCCTATCATGACGTTGATTCCAGTGAATTGGCATTCCATTTGGCCGGCCGCTCGGCTTTGAAAGAGGCTTTGCACAAAGGCGGATCCGTCTTTATGGAGCCGGTTATGGATTTAGAATGTTCTGTGCCGGAGGAATTTATGGGAACGGTCATTGGCGATTTAAATACGAGAAGGGCCAAGATTGTCAGTTTGGGAACGCGTGGAAAATTAAAAACCGCGCGATGTGAGGTTCCCTTAGCTGAGATGTTTAATTATGCAAACGCGCTGCGGTCTTTAACGCAGGGGCGGGCAGCATTTTCCATGGAGCCGGCTTTTTATGCCGAAGTCCCGCAGCATGTTGCTGAAAAGATTAAAGGGGCTAGGCAGGAAGAGACGGCCAGAAGATAAATTACTAAGAAGAAAAGAGTTTAGAAAAATAAGGAGGGATCATCATGGCTAAAGAAAAATTCATCAGGAACAAACCGCATTTAAACATAGGAACCATTGGGCACGTCGACCATGGAAAGACAACGTTGAGTGCTGCCATCGCGACACTTTTGCATAAAAAGGGTCTGGCGGGCGAGGCGCGTTCCTATGATTCTATCGATAATGCTCCGGAAGAAAAAGAGCGTGGTGTTACTATTAACATTGCCCATCTTGAATATGAATCGGAAAAGAGACATTATGCCCATATTGATTGTCCAGGGCATGCGGATTATATCAAAAATATGATTACAGGAGCAGCGCAGATGGACGGGGCGATTCTTGTTGTTTCTGCGGCTGACGGCCCTATGCCCCAGACAAGGGAGCATATCCTTTTGGCCCGCCAGGTTAACGTCCCTCAGCTTGTCGTCTTCATGAATAAATGTGATCAGGTCGAAGACAAGGAGCTTTTGGAATTGGTTGAACTGGAGGTGCGGGAACTTCTAACGAAATACAAGTTTGACGGCGACAACACACCGATTATTCAGGGAAGTGCTCTGGATGCTTTAAATAACCCTGATGATGCCGAAAAGGCACAGCCTATTTATGATCTTGTGCAGGCTGTTGATGATTATATTCCTGAACCGAAAAGAGATTTTGAGAAACCTTTTTCTATGGCCGTGGAAGATGTTTTCTCTATATCCGGTCGTGGTACGGTCGCGACGGGCCGGATCGAGAGAGGAAAGGTGCACGTCAGCGAAGAGGTGGATGTCGTCGGCCTTCGTAATGAAATTCAAAAGACGGTTGTTACGGGTGTGGAGATGTTCCGCAAGGAATTGGATGAAGGTCAGGCAGGGGACAATGTGGGACTTCTTCTGCGCGGTATGGATAAGGATAAAGTTGAGAGGGGGATGGTTTTAGCAAAAACCGGTTCCATCACTCCCCACACAAAATTCAAGTCCCAGGTTTATATTTTAACGAAAGAAGAAGGCGGCCGGCACACGCCGTTTTTCAAAGGGTACCGTCCGCAGTTCTATTTTCGGACAACAGACGTTACGGGTACGGCCACCCTTCCTGAAGGACAGGAAATGTGTATGCCCGGGGATAACGTTGAATTAGTCGTGGAATTGATTATACCGGTTGCTATGGAGAAAGAATTGCGCTTTGCTATCCGCGAGGGCGGACGGACTGTCGGGGCGGGCGTTGTTTCTGAAGTTATACAATAAAAAATGCAAAAATTACGATTAAAATTAAAGGCTTATGATCATCGGTTGATTGATCAGTCAGCTCAGGAAATTGTTGACACGGCCATACGTACGGGGGCCAAGGTTGTCGGGCCTGTTCCCTTGCCGACGGATAAGGAGTTGTATACGGTCCTGAAATCGCCGCATGTTGATAAAAAAGCCCGGGAGCAGTTTCATCTTGTGACGCATAAGCGGCTTATTGATCTTGTTGATCCGACGGCGAAAACAGTTGAAGCACTCCGTAAGTTAAATTTACCTGCCGGGGTAGACGTGGAGATAAAACAGTAACCGTGTCTTTAAGATCAGGAAATGCATCATGGTAAGAGGCTTACTCGGAAAAAAAGTAGGAATGACACAGATATTTAATAAGGACGGGAATGTTGTCCCTGTTACTGTTATTGAGGCAGGTCCTTGTAAGGTGTTAAGTATTATGGATTCTCCCCTTAAGCTCAAATTGGGCTTTGAGAAGATCAAAGAATCCCGTGTCAAAAAACCTGAGCAGGGATTTTTCAAGAAGATCAAAGTGGAACCCCTGCGTTCCATTCGGGAATTTGAATCGAGTGACAACAAGGATTATCAGGTGGGGAAGGAAATTCAGACGGATATTTTTAAACCCGGCGATTATGTTGATGTCTCGGGAATCTCGCAAGGAAAAGGGTTCCAGGGCGGAATGAAACGATGGAACTGGGACGGCGGACCTGCCGGACACGGTTCCATGCATCACCGGCGGGTGGGGTCTATCGGTGCCAGCGCTGATCCGTCAAGAACACTTAAAGGGACTCATATGCCGGGGCATATGGGTGCAGGCAAAGTTACTGTTCAAAATTTACGTGTTATGCAAATTGATGTTGAAAAGAATCTGCTTTTGGTAGAAGGGGCCGTTCCGGGGCATAAAAATACATTATTAACGATTCTTCGATCCAAGAAAAAGGCTTACAAGTCTCTTGATGATAAACCAGCTCTCAGCGGTAAGAAACGTAACCCTATGAAGCAAAGTAAGGCTAAAGCGGGAAAGAAGGCTAAGCCGGCCAAGAAGAAGGGGAAAAAGTAACATGCCGGAGTTATCCATTCTAAATAGAGAAGGCAAGGAGACAGGAAAATTTAAGATTTCTGATGAAATATTTGGCGGCCCGGTCAACACAAAAGTCATGCATCAAGTGGTTGTTATGTATCAAGCTTCGTTACGTCAAGGCACGGTATCAACCAAAGAGAGAGCAGACGTTTCCGGTGGAGGGGCAAAGCCTCATCGTCAAAAGGGAACCGGTCGCGCACGTGCCGGGTCAAGCCGTTCGCCTTTATGGCGGGGCGGAGGGGTGACTTTTGGACCGCATCCGAGGGATTTTAGTTATAGTGTTCCTAAAAAAATGAAAAAGGTCGCTTTAAGACAGAGTTTGAACGCGAAATATAAATCCGAGGATTTATTATGTCTGGAAGATTTTAAAGATAAATTTTCCAAGACCAAAGAATTTGCAAGTGTATTGACCGCATTAAACCTTCGTGGGAAGATTTTGGCATTATTGGACGGATGCGACGAAAGTGTGAAACGGGCGAGCCGCAATATTCCGAGATTTCATCTGATACGCTCTGAAGATGTTAACGCGTATGATATCTTGAGAAACAAGAGGTTGCTTGTAACAAAGACGGCATTCAGTAAATTAATGGAACGCGTTAAATAAGAAATTCAGAGTGAGATCCGAGATATGATTACGAGTTATGATATTGTTAACACGCTGATCCGAACAGAAAAAGGGGCTTTTCTTGAGCCACAGAGAAAATACCTGTTTCATGTGTCGGATCGCGCTAATAAGATTGAAATTAAAAAGGCGGTTGAAGAGATATATCATGTCAAGGTGACGACGGTGAACACCTCCATGGTTCCCGGGAAACGCAAAAGAGTCAGAAAAGAATTCGGACACACAACGCCTTGGAAGAAGGCGGTTGTGACACTTAAAGAAGGACAGAAGATCGACGTAACATAATGGGAATTAAACGATTCAAACCAACGACAAATGTACTGCGACATACCGCGCTTTGTGATTTTGCGGAACTCACTAAATCAAAGCCTGAAAAGTCACTGTTACGTCCCTTAAAGAAAACAGGCGGCCGCAATATGTATGGGCGTATCACGGTCCGTTTTCGCGGCGGGGGGCATAAACGCATGTATCGTCTTGTCGACTTTAAGCGCGCTCGCATTGATGAGAACGCGAAAGTTCTGGCTATTGAATATGACCCTAATCGTTCAGCCCGGATCGCCTTAATTGAATACCCGGACAAGACAAGATCTTATATATTGGCTCCGTTTGAATTACGGGTCGGCCAGACAGTTGTCAGTACTTATGATGGGGATGTTGAGATAAAAGCAGGCAATTGTCTGCCTTTGAAAAGGATCCCTTTGGGGGCAGCCATCCATAATATCGAATTGCAACCCGGTAAGGGTGGGCAAATAGCCCGTTCGGCCGGAACATCCGCCCGGTTGATGGCCAAAGAAGGAAAGTTTGCGCAGATTCGGATGCCATCCAGCGAAATACGAAAGATCAGAGTGGATTGCCGTTCAACGATCGGACAATTAGGCAATGTTGAGCATGAAACTCAATCTTTTGGAAAAGCGGGAAGATCGCGGTGGAAGGGGCATCGTGGCCATGTTCGCGGTGTTGCCATGAATCCTGTTGATCATCCGCATGGTGGCGGTGAAGGGAAAGCGCCTCAGGGAAATCCGCATCCCGTTACGCCATGGGGTAAGGGAACAAAAGGTTTGAAAACGCGCAGAAGAAAGAAATATTCTAATCAATACATTGTAAAAAGAAGGACAAAGTAAAATGCCCCGTTCGGTAAAAAAAGGTCCCTATATTGAACCATCTTTGGCGAAAAAAATTGAGAGAATGATCCGCAGCGGCGAGAAGCAGCCGATCAAGACATGGTCCCGGCGTTCAACAGTTACACCGGAGTTCGTCGGCTATACGATTTCGGTGCATGATGGACGCAAGCATGTCCCGGTATTCATTACAGAAAGCATGGTGGGTTATAAATTCGGTGATTTTGCCCCTACAAGAGTGTTCAGGAAACATGGGGGCGTGAAGGCCAAGAAGGCAGCGGCCAAGACATAAGGAACAGAAGATGATCGCAAAGGCAAAAGGACAATATATTCGGGTTTCTCCGACAAAGGTAAGATACGTCATTGATCTTCTTCGGGGAAAAAATATCACGTCCTCTTTATCGATATTAACACATGTCAACAGGGGATGCGCCGGACTTATTACCAAAATATTAAATTCAGCCGTCAGCAACGCGAAACAAAAAGGTTTGACGGAAGAACAGCTTTATATTTCCAAGATAACGGCTAACCCGGGGCCTGTGTGGAAAAGGTTCCGTGCGGCCGCATTCGGGCGTGCTACGCGGATTTTAAAGAGAACAACGCATTTAACGATCGAGTTAGATTTAATAACATAAGAAGAGGTGCAACTGTGGGACAAAAGGTTCATCCATACATTTTAAGAATCGGGATTAATAAAGATTGGCGCAGCAAATGGTACGCCGACCGGAAAGAATACGCGCAAAATATAGCAGAGGATTTTAAAATCCGGAAGTATATTAAAACGAAATTCACCCAGGCCGCTATCTCCTATGTTGTGATTGAGCGTCTGGCCGAGAAAATCAGGATCAGGATCGCCTCCGCAAGACCCGGTGTGATTATCGGCCGCAGGGGAGCGGATGTCGATCGTCTCAAAGAGGGTCTTTCTAAGATCACGAGTAGAGAAATAACGATCGATATTATTGAAATTAAAACACCGGCCGCGGACGCGCAGTTGGTTGCCCAGAATGTGGCCTTTCAATTAGAGAAGAGAGTCGCCTTCCGCAGGGCCATGAAGAGGGCTATTGATCTTTCTATGCAAGCGAGGGTTCAGGGGATTAAGATTCGTGTGGCCGGTCGGCTTGGCGGAAAAGAGATGGCCCGACGGGAAACACATTATCAGGGGTCGCTTCCGTTACAGACGTTAAGAGCGGATGTTGATTACGGGTTTGCCGAGGCTCACACCACTTATGGTGTTATCGGTGTCAAGGTTTGGATTTACAAAGGTGAGATTATCAGAGAAAAGAACAAGGCAAATGCCGTAAGGGAAAGCCGTTAAAGGAGAGTTGTCAAGATGTTATCAATGCCCAGAAGGGTAAAATACCGGAAGGCCCAAAAAGGAAAAAACCGTGGGATTGCTACCCGCGGGGAAAGACTGATTTTCGGGGAATATGGGTTAAAGGCCCTTGAAAACGGTATGCTTCGAGCCAATCATATGGAGGCCTGCAGGGTTGTTGTTGCCAGAAAATTACAAGGTGCGGGTAAACTGTGGATTAAAGTGTTTCCTTGCAAACCGGTAACAAAGAAACCGGCTGAGACACGTATGGGCAAGGGAAAAGGGGATCTTGACCATTGGTGCAGTCCTGTTAAAAGAGGGAAGGTCCTCTTTGAGTTGGGGGGAATTCCGGAAGATTTTGCTAAGAGGATATTTCGTCTTGTTTCATTTAAACTTCCGGTTAAAACGAAATTTGTATCAAGGATGCATTAATACAATGAAAGCCAACGAATTCCGGTCATTAGGTTCAGAAGAGTTAGGGCAGAAGGAGAAGGCCTTAAAAAAGGAATTATTTGAACTGAAATATCAACGTAAAATCGGACGCGTCGAGAAACCCTCGCGGTTTAGATTGATTAAACGGGATATTGCAAGAATTCTGACCGTATTAAATGAGAAAGAAAATGAGCCAAAGAACTAATAGAAGAAAATCTGTTTCCGGTAAAGTTGTCAGTGACAAGATGGATAAAACGCGTGTTGTTCAGATACGATGGACCGCAAAACATCCCGACTATCACAAGACAGTCCGAAAGGCCGTAAAATATAAAGCCCATGATGAGAAGAACGCTTCAAAAACGGGGGATACTGTGAAAATTATGGAGACCCGCCCGTTATCAAAGCAGAAGCGTTGGGTGATTTTAGAGATTGTTAAATCAAGCTGAATAGCTGAATGATTAATCATGTTATATATGAAATCCATTTTAATCGTTGCCGATAATTCAGGAGCCCGCAAGGCCTCAATTATCGGGGTTCTCAATCGCAAAGGCCGTCGCTGGGCGAAAATCGGCGATGTTGTCCGTGTTAATATCAAGGAATCCGCTCCGGAGGCAGCGATTAAGAAGGGCGAGAAGGCTAAGGGCGTGATTGTGCGCACGAAATTCCCGATTAAACGCGCTGACGGGACGTGTGTCCGTTTTGATACAAATGCCCTTGTGATGATTGATGATACAGGGAATCCCATCGGGACGCGTGTTTTTGGTCCTGTTGCGAGGGAATTGCGTAATCTTGAATTCATGAAAATTATTTCACTGGCCCCGGAGGTTGTTTAAAATGTTGCGGATTAGAAGAGATGACAGGGTTATGGTTATTGCGGGGAAAGATAAGGGGAAAGTCGGCAAGATTATGCGGATTCTTCCCGGAAACGAGCGTGTTCTTGTTGAAAAGATAAATGTCGTGAAGAAAGCTCAGCGGAAGACGCAACAGAATCAAGAAGGCGGTTTTTTGGAGATCGAAGCGCCTGTTCATATATCCAATGTTATGTTGATTGATAAAAAGACTCATAAACCGACACGTTTCAGAATTGCCGTTCTTAAGGACGGCAGCAAGGAGCGTATCAGCAAGAAGAGTGGTGAGGCTGTTTAATGGAACTGCGGTTATTGAAGAAATATACAGAAGAGATTATCCCGGAAATGAAAAACAAGTTCGGGGTTAAGAATGCTCTGGCCCTGCCCCGGTTGGAGAAGATCGTTGTTAATATGGGGGTGGGAGAAGCTATTAGTGATATAAAAATTATGGATATGGCTGTGAAGGATTTGGAGATGATAACGGGGCAAAAACCGGTCATAAGAAAATCCAGGATCGCGATATCAAATTTTAAATTAAGAGAAGGTGTTCCTGTGGGATGTAAGGTAACCCTGCGAAGAGCCAGGATGTATGAATTCCTGGATAGATTCCTCAATGTCTGTTTGCCTCGTATTCGTGATTTTAACGGTGTCTCGCAAAAGTCATTTGACCGGCAGGGGAATTATACGTTAGGCATTACGGATCAAGTGATCTTTCCCGAGATTGATTCGACCCGTATAGCGCGTACGCAGGGGATGGACATTTCTTTTGTGTTTAATCGAGGACCGAGGGCGCAAACTTTTGAAATCTTGCGTCTCTGGGGTATGCCGTTTCAGAAATCTTAAAAAGGGAATTCATGGCCAAGAAGTCGTTAATAAATAAAGCACTTAAGAAACCTAAATTTTCAACACGGCAGCATAATCGGTGTGGCCTTTGCGGTCGTCCGAAAGGATATTTGCGTCGATTTAAAACATGCCGTATCTGTTTCCGGGAATTGGCCTGGAGAGGGGAAATCCCGGGAATTAAGAAGGCAAGTTGGTAACGCTACAGAAGGAATTCTAAAATGTCACTCACTGACCCCATTGCAAATATGTTAACCCAGATCAGGAATGCGATACAAGTCCGCAAGGAGACTGTTGATATTCCGGCCTCGAAATTGACAGGTAAGATATTGGGCATTTTTAAAGACACTGAATATATCGAAGATTTTCGGTTATTGAAGAATAATGTGCAGGGAACTTATAAAGTCTATTTAAAGTATGAGGATAAGATACCGGCTATTATAGGACTAAAGCGTATATCAAAACCCGGTTTAAAAGTGTATGCGCCGAGCAACAGGATTCCCCGTGTTTTAAATGGGTTGGGGACGGCTGTTATTTCAAGTTCCAAAGGAGTTGTTGGTGATCGAGAGGCTCGCAAATTGAAAGTCGGCGGTGAGGTTATTTGTTATATTTGGTAGAGGTAAAAGAATATGTCACGAATGGGTAAAATTCCGGTCAGTATTCCAAAAGGGGTGAAGGCCATCATTGAGGGCAAGAGTATTCGCCTTGAGGGTAATAACGGCAAATTGTCTTTGGATATTCCCGGCGGGATCAACGTTGAGCAGAAAGAGGAGCAGCTTTTTGTCAACCGCACTTCCAATGCCAAGCAAAACTGTGCCAACCACGGGACGGTCCGGGCTCTTTTGAATAATATGATTGATGGCGTGACAAAAGGGCATAAGAAGGAACTCGAAATTCAGGGGGTCGGCTTTCGCGCCCAGATACAGGGAAATAAATTAACGTTAAATCTTGGGTTCAGTCATCCTGTGGAGTATGAGGTTCCGGCACAGGTCAAAGTTTCTGTTGTAAAAGCGACGGCGATTACTATTGAGGGACCGGATAAAATTTCTGTCGGACAGGTGGCGGCCCAGATTAGAGATATAAAACGTCCTGAACCCTACAAGGGAAAGGGGATCCGTTATTTGGGTGAAGCTGTTCGCAGGAAACAAGGGAAATCCGTTAAATAATTATCATGAGAAAGACAAAATTAAAAGAAAAGCGAAGAGTTGCCCGGCATCAGCGGGTACGCAAAACAGTTGTCGGCGTAACAGACAGGCCGAGGTTATGTGTGCATCGAAGCGCAAAGAATTTTTATGCGCAAATTGTTGATGATACCAGCGGAAAAATTTTATTCGGGATGTCAACGCTGAACAAGGCCTTACGCGGCAAGATCAAGAACGGCGGCAATGTTGAATCCGCTGCGCTATTGGGCGAGACTTTGGCAACAGAGATTAAAAGTAAAGGGATCGCTCAGGTTTGTTTTGACCGTGGGGGATATCTTTATCATGGACGGGTTAAGGCTTTTGCCGAAGCCGCCAGAAAAGGCGGTTTGGGATTTTAGGAGTTATTGATGAACACGGAAAATACTGAAACAAAAAAAGATGATGTTAAGGTAGACGCGACGCCTGAAGGCAAAGGCCCCGAGACAAAAGACCTTAATAAAACAGAGGTTGAGAAGAAAGACATACCTGCAAAGACGGCGCAGGGACGTTCCGGCGACAGAAAGAAATTTTCTCCTCGCAGAAAAGATGCGGAATCTTCCGGGCTTTTTGAGAAAGTTCTTTTGATCAAACGTATCACAAAGGTTACCAAGGGGGGCAAAAAATTGTCCTTCAGTGCACTCGTTGTTGTCGGAGACACAAAGGGGAAGGTTGGGTATAGTTTGTCCAAAGCTAGGGAAGTGGCGATCGCCATTAAGAAGTCATTGGCAGCTGCGAAAAAGAACATGGTACCCGTTTCTCTTAAAGGTTCGACAATCCCTCATGAAATTATTGGTGTCTGCGGAGGGGCTACGGTACTGCTTAAACCAGCCTCAGACGGTACAGGCGTTATTGCTTCGGGTCCGGTCCGGGCTGTTTGCGAAGGCGCGGGTATTCATAATATTTTAACGAAATGTCACAGGTCGAATAATCCTATTAATGTTGTTAAGGCAACGTTTAACGGATTTAGCCGTTTTAAAAAAGTAAAAGAGATCACGCCCGACACGGAAGAAAAAGAAGAATGCAAGTCCATCAATTAGAAGCTCCCAAAGGAGCGCGAAAACGGAAAAGGATTTTGGGTCGCGGGAAGGGAAGCGGACGCGGTAAAACGTCTTGCCGTGGGCAGAACGGTCAAAGGTCCCGTGAGGGGCGCGGTATTTTACGCGCGTCAGAGGGGGGACAGATGCCCTTGGTTCGACGGATACCGAAAGTCGGATTCCGCAGCAAACGCCCGATCGTTTATCATTTGATTAAATTGGAACAATTGTCCCGTTTTAAAGCCGGAGACCTCGTGGATGCTGAAACTTTGAAGAGCAAAGGTCTTATTAAGAATATTTATAAGCCGTTTAAGGTTTTAGGTGACGGCGATATTAAAAAAGCGCTTACCGTTTTCGCCTACAGTTTTTCTAAAAGTGCCGCCGATAAAATCGTTAAGGCAGGCGGTAAGGTCGAGACCATTGATAAGAGCACATTGAAGGACAAGAAAAAATAATCCATGTTATCTGCCTTCGCCAATTGCTTTAAGATCCCGGATCTCAAGAGAAAGATCCTTGTCACGCTGGGAATTATCGCTCTTTATCGCGTGGGTTGTTATATCCCGACACCGGGAGTGAATGGGGCTGTTTTAACGGCCTATTTCCAGAAATTGAATTCTGCCGGTGCCGGAACGATCTTTGGCATGATGAATATGTTCTCCGGAGGGGCGATCGAAAAGATGACGGTCTTTGGCCTCGGGATTATGCCGTATATTTCAAGCTCGATTATTATGCAGCTTTTAACGGCTGTTATCCCGGCTTTGGAAAAATTGGCCAAAGAAGGTCAGGCCGGATATCACAAGATCAATCAGTACACGCGTTATGGCACGCTTGGATTAGCCTTAGTTCAATCGTTTTTTATTGCGCTTTGGTTGGAAAAGCAGGCGTTCGACGGTGTGGCTGTTGTCAGTTCCACAGGATGGGGATTTCGATTTGTCACGGTCGCGACCTTGGCATGCGGAACGTTAGTCCTGATGTGGCTTGGTGAACAGATCCAGGAACGGGGCATCGGTAACGGGATATCATTGATCATTACCGCGGGGATTATTTCAGCGGCGCCGCAGGCGATTCGAACGTTGTCCATGCTGATGTCGGCAAAGACGGTCGGTGCGGCACAATTACAACCGTTGACGTTGCTTATTATGATCGGCTTTTTGGTGGGAGTTGTTCTCGCCATCACTCTGATTACGCAGGCACAGAGAAAGATTCCGGTACAATATGCGCGCCGTGTTGTCGGCAGGAAGGTTTATGGCGGCCAAAGCACGTACATCCCGTTAAAGGTTGATACCTCGGGCGTCATTGCGATCATTTTTGCGCAATCTATTATTTTGTTCCCGGCAACGCTCGCAAGTTTTATCCCGGCGCAAGGGTTTCAGTCCTTTGCCGCGTTGATTACCCGCGGTGGATTTTTATATTATTTTATCTATGGACTTTTGATTATATTCTTCTGTTATTTTTATACAGCCATTGTTTTTAACCCGGTTGATGTCGCGGAGAACATGAAAAAGCATGGCGGATTTATTCCCGGAGTCAGGCCGGGAACGCAAACAGCGGATTATCTTGATTTTGTTTTAACGCGGATTACGTTAACCGGAGCTGTCTTTATTTGTATTATCGCAACCATGCCGGATGCTATCATGGCGTCGTTTAAGGTGCCTTATCTGGTGGCTTCGTTCTTTGGCGGAACCGGTGTTCTCATTATCGTCGGGGTTATGCTCGATACCATAAAACAGATTGAATCGCATCTTTTGATGCGCCATTATGAAGGATTTATGAAGTCAGGGAAGTTAAGGGGCAGGCGATGAGAGTTGTTCTGCTGGGCCCTCCGGGAGCGGGAAAAGGCACTCTCGCGAATTTGATTAAAGAGCGGTTTGGGGTGTGCCATATTGCCACCGGGGATATCCTGCGTGATGAGATGAAAAGCGGCTCACCGCTTGGGGTAAAGGTCAAAACGTATGTGGAGAGCGGTGGGCTTGTCCCGGATAATGTGGTTATTGCGATCATTGAAAACAAGTTGACGATGGATAAAGATATTGATAAGGGTTATTTGTTGGACGGTTTTCCTAGAACAAAACCGCAGGCCGAAGAGTTGGACAGGATTTTAGGCAAAATCAATATGCCGATGGAAGTTGTTCTTTATATGGATGTGAAATTGCCGTTGATTATCGAGCGGCTGACCGGCCGTCGGGTATGCCGCGAATGCGGGGCTCTTTTTCACATGACGAATAAACCTCCGAAGAAACCGGATCAGTGTGATGCCTGTGGCGGCGAAATTTATCAGAGACCCGATGATAACGAAGAGACCATCAAGACGAGGATGGATGTTTATTCGGAGAATACGGCTCCGGTTATAGGCTATTATCAGGACCAGGGAAAATTACAAAAAGTCGATGGTTCCGGAAATTCACAAGAATTGTTGGATGGGTTGGTTAGCATATTAAATGAAGGTAAAAAGGCAAATTCAGATAAAATCCCGTGAAGAGCTTGAAATACTTCGTCAAGCAGGGAAAATCTTATCTTCAATTACAAAAGAGTTAGCGTGTTCTTTAAAATCCGATATGACGACAGCGCAGATGGATGCTCTCGTTGAGAAGTTGATCGCTGCCCACAATGTACAACCGGCGTTTAAGGGGTATCGTGGATTCCCGGCCTGTTCGTGTATCTCTGTTAATCAGGAGGTTGTTCATGGGGTTCCGGGTAACAGGGTGGTTCGTGACGGTGACATCGTAAGCATTGATGTAGGTATCATTCATAATAATTATTATTCTGATACCGCTTTCACCATAGGATTGGGCGAGATTTCCCAGCAGGTACAGAGCTTAATGGATGTCACCAAAGAGTCGCTGCACAAGGGAATTGCCCAGGCGAAAGAGAATAATCATCTTTCGGACATCTCGTTTGCGGTACAAAGTTTTGTTGAGGCGCATCATTTTTCTATCGTTCGGGATTTTGTCGGGCATGGTATAGGGAAAGCGTTACACGAGGAACCGGAAATCCCGAATTTCGGTGACCCTCATCGCGGGCCGATTCTAAGAGAAGGCATGGTTTTGGCTGTAGAGCCGATGGTGAATATGGGAACATGGCAGACACGGATTACAGAAAACGGGTGGACCGTGGAAACTCTTGACGGAAAACCGTCAGCCCATTTTGAGCACACCCTGGCGATTACCCAGGCCGGGCCGGAAATTTTGACTTAAAGCATATGGCAAAAGAAGAGCTTATAGAAGTGGAAGGTGTCATCAGTGAGGCATTGCCGAATGCAAGGTTTAAAGTGACATTGGAAAACGGGCATGAGGTATTAGCGCATGTATCCGGCAAGATTCGAATGCATTTTATCCGTATTTTACCGGGAGATAAGGTGAAATTGGAACTTTCCCCCTATGATCTGTCACGCGGTCGCATAACATATAGGAATAAATAATGCGGGTAAAATCATCAGTCAGAAGAATTTGCAGTAAGTGTAAAATCGTCCGGCGTAAAAATGTCGTACGTGTCATATGTACTGATCCAAAGCATAAGCAAAGACA